>NZSI01000051.1 GCA_002696685.1 Chloroflexota bacterium
GGAGCTCCCCCACAAAAAGCAACATAGTCAATTAACTCTGTGACAGTAGGTTCATCTCCGCAAAGTGGGCATTGGGGATTCCGACGGATTTTCACTGTCCTAAATTCCATGCTCAGGGCGTCTATTAAGAGTAACCTTCCTGACAAAGAGTCCCCTACTCCAAGAATCTGTTTTACAACCTCAGTTGCTTGGATTGTTCCAACCATACCAGGAAGCATGCCTAAAACACCTGCCTCCGCACAGCTGGGAACTTCTCCCGGCGGGGGCGGGGTGGGAAATAAACAACGGTAGCAGCCCTGCCCTGGGATATATGTAGTGGCCTGTCCATCAAATAGCAAAATACTTCCGTCAACTAGCGTTTTCCCTGACAGATAGGCTGCGTCATTGACTAGATATCTTGTTGGGAAGTTATCAGCTCCGTTAATAATCACGTCATAATCTTTCATTATCTCCATAGCGTTAACAGAGGAGATAGGTTCTTCATGAACATTCACAGTTGTGTCAGGATTGTATGCTTTGAGAGTCTCAACGGCCGATTCCACTTTGGAACGGCCTATATCGTCATTAAAGTGGAGAATTTGTCTTTGCAAGTTGGTGACGTCTACGTCGTCAAAGTCGACCAACCCAACGGTGCCAACTCCCGCCAAAGTCAAATAGATCGTTATAGGAGAACCAAGCCCTCCAGCACCAACCATCAATACCTTGGCGTCCAACAATTTTCTCTGCCCGACACTTCCCACTTGAGGCATTATTATGTGCCTGCTGTAACGACTCACTTGATATGGAGTCAAAGCAGTGGCTTTTGTCTGTGACTCAGTCTGTGTAGCCAAGAGTGGCCTCCCTACGCTATCTAACCAGTTAAATATATCCGCGGATTTCGAGTATAGCATTGAGATATTTACTCTTCAAACAATAGACAATAATAAAACCAATCTCTCGTCCAATAAATACCATTCCGGGAATGATTATTCAAATTATTTGTGTCTACAATTAACAAGATGGTGAACCTACCAGCTAAAAAAGGAAGTATTGAAAGTCGAAATGGTATAATTATGTAAATATTTAGAAAAACGACAGCCTTCTTAGGCAGTTATCAAAAGCGGTTTATACCGCACCAGCGGTCGCAATCACCGACCCCTCAAAGTGGAATTTCTTGACTGACGCAAACATCGCACTCCTTATTGATTACGAAAATGTAGGCGGAGACTCCATGCAAAGCCTGGTAGAACAGCTATCCGGCATGGGAAGAATAATCGTAAAACGAGCATATGCCGATTGGTCCACCCAAAGAAAGGGACAAGAACGCCTGATAGAACTCGGGGTTGAAGCAGTGCACAATTACAGAGGCACAAGAGCAGGCAAAAACTCTTGCGATATAAAACTGACTATCGATGCGGTGGAACTGCTACACAGTGCCCAAGTAGACACATTTGTAATTGTATCTTCAGACAGCGACTTCGTACCTTTGGTTAATCACCTGCGAGGATCAGGTAAGTCAGTGGTTGGAGCAGGCCGTCGAGCGGTAACCTCAACAACAATGGTTAAATCCTGTGATAGATATATATTCCTAGGTACTAGTGATACTGGGACGGATGACTACGAAAGAAATCGGACAACAAGAACTCCGCGCCGAAACGAGCGTAGCCGAAGACCAATAGAACCCTCTGTCCATTCCAACGGAGCGGAGATTGCAGCAACTTCAGAGGCAGTAACAACATTACTGACAAGAGCAATCGAGGCAACCATGGACGACAACGGAAATGCGCTGGGGACCCGACTTGCTCAGACTATGACAAGGATAGATCCCAGCTTTAGCTATCGTGATGCAGGCTATCGATCCTTTAGAGAGTTTTTGATGTCTCGCGATGAAATTAGTGTGACCACTCACCAAGGAACAGATTTCACTGTCTCCTTGAAATCACCCGATATAACTTCCATGGGCCCTTCTAACGGTAACTTATCTAAACCTAGTGTGCCTGGCACTACCCCTCGTATAATCAATCCTCCCGTTTCCAACACAGACAATGACTCTGACTACGTTGAGACTACGGATAACATAGAAGTCCAGACGGATGATGAGGAACTTCCTAACAACTGGGAAGACAAAGTCGACTCTGCCTGGAATGACCGCGAGAAAGACCGAATATCCGGTCCATCAGCTGCGACAGAGGCGGCCAAGATATTAGGCTTCAAGAGGCTGCGGGATTCCATATTTCCCACCCTGGATAATTTGTTAGATGCAAGCAAATTACTAAAATCCAACTGGTCGAGAAACAGAAATTACGTCGAGAAGAAGAAATAAAATTGTTGGCTCAGAGGCAATATACAAGTGCTTCTCGCGATAGACATTGGGAATACTAATATCACGGTTGGTTTATTCAACGGTGATGTTCTATCCGCAACATGGCGGATATCCACCGACTCCAGCAAAACCTCAGATGAATACGGTCTGCAACTTACTCAAATGTTGGAAGGGGGCAAATCGGATGTCGGAGATATATCCCACGTCGCAATCTGTAGTGTGGTACCTCCACTAACTCCTACATTTCAAAGTCTTTGCCAACGTTATTTTGGAACTGATCCACTTGTTGTGGGTTCCGGTACTAAAACTGGAGTAAAGGTACTGTACGACAGCCCTCGAGACGTTGGGACCGACAGAGTAGTAGATGCTGCCGCTGCTCTTCATATTTACGGGGGACCTGCGATAATTGTTGACCTAGGAACAGCCACTGTGTTTGATGCTATTACAAAGTCCGGAGAATATTTAGGAGGGGCTATCGCCCCAGGAATGGGGATCTCTGGCGATGCTTTGTTCAGAGCAACATCTCAATTGCGTAGAGTAGAACTGACAGCACCTGAAACCGCCATTGGTAGAAACACACCACATTCAATCCAATCAGGTTTAGTTCTGGGATACACAGAGCTTGTCAAAGGCATGATAAAAAGNTTCAAAGAAGAGTTGAGNANNGAAGCNTGTGTNATTGGAACTGGAGGANTAGCNAACGTAGTTCAAAANGAATCNTCAGTATTNGACACTGTAGATCCAGANNTAACGCTTAANGGNCTTCAAATCGTCCACNCACTAAACGAATTTNCAAAATGAGCTCTAATATGACAGGACCACTTTCCAAAAANAGAATCGTATTAGGNGTCACNGGAAGCATAGCATGCTATAAATCAATAGACCTTGCTAGCAAATTTAAGCAGGCAGGTGCTGAAGTAGATGTTATTCTTACGGAGTCNGCAACCAAGTTTGTCACACCCCTTAGTTTTAAAAGCATCACCCACCGGCAAGTGGTCACCGATCTCTTTGACCTTGATTCTGAATTAGCAATAAACCATGTATTCCTAGCCGAACAGGCAGACATATTTGTGATTGCCCCTGCAAGTGCCAACACNATTGCAAAACTTGCAAACGGCTTGAGCGATAATCCTCTCCTTACTTCGGTGCTAGCAACAAAAGCTCCTATCGTCGTCGCACCCGCAATGGATGCCAACATGTTTGAAAATGCTGCCACCCAAAGAAATGTGGCCACANTAATGTCAGATGGTGTGTTTATTGCAGGACCTGCTGAGGGAAGATTAGCATCTGGACTTGTCGGGCTAGGTCGAATGGTCGAACCATCTGACTTAGTCGGTGTTACTGAAATGGTGCTCGGCAGAAATGGTGACTTCTCTGGTAAACGCATAGTCGTCAGTGCTGGAGGAACTCAGGAACCAATTGATCCTGTCCGCACGATCGGGAATAGATCTTCAGGAAAGATGGGTTACGCAATCGCCGAAGCAGCAAGAAACAGAGGTGCCATCGTGACAATTGTGTCAGCTCCAACAGCACTTCCAGACCTAGTTGGAGTAAGAACAATCAAAGTTGAAAGTGCGTTGGATATGCAAGAAGCCCTTAGCACGGAGTGTAAAGATGCTCACTCCATTATCATGGCAGCAGCCGTCGCGGACTGGAGACCTGTAAGAACCTTGAAATCCAAAGCAAAGAAAAGCAACGCAGAAACTTGGAAAATAGATCTTACGAAGAACCCGGACATAATAGCGGGAATTGAGTCTAGTAGATCCAATGAATCAGATAATTTAGTCAAAGTTGGATTCGCAGCCGAAAGTGAAAATTTAATCGAAAACGGCTCGGCCAAGGTCAGTAAAAAAGGGTTGGATTTTATAGTCGCCAACGACATCACTGCTCAAGATAGTGGGTTTTCAGTAGACACTAACAAAGTGACTATCATCCATGCCGACGGAACAATAGAGAAATTACCTCTAATGTCAAAGTACGAGGTCGGAAACGCCATATTGGATAGGGTAAAAACGGGCCTAAGCTCTAAATAAATGAGGTGTTCCCAAAGTTGCCAACCAAAATAGCAATAATATCTGATACCCATTGCTCAACTTGGGAAGAAGTTCATCCAGATATTCGCAAGGCCGTTGAAGTTTCCGATATAGCTGTGCACTGTGGTGATATTGTACGAATGCCGGTTGTAGAAGGGTTTTTGCGCTCTGCCACAATAGGGTACGTAGTTCATGGCAATTCAGATCCAGTCGACCTAAGGTCACAACTTCCATACAAGGAAGTTTTTGAAGTTGAAGGGGTGACCATAGGTGCCATACATCCAGCTTGGGGAGGCCCCGAGTTTCCTCCAGAAGAGCTTTTTAACGACTTCCCCGAAAAGCCAGATGTAATTTTATTTGGCCATACTCACGAACCCATGAACAAGTCAATTAAAGGTGTGCTCTTCGTAAANCCTGGCCAAGGATATAAGTCATTTATGGAAGATTGCACCATGGCATTATTGGAAGTTGATAAAGGTAAAATTGAGGTTAACATAGTCACTGTGGTCAAAGGCAGACCTTCATAATATCAATGCAATTTCTCGGAAGATATCGCGTTCCACGTCTCTAATGACAACGGATGGATCAGTTTCTTATCCTTTAGCAAAGATCTAATTCTAAATGAGAGATAGCTAAGGATGGCTTGATCAAGATCTTCTCGTGCTTTAGCCAAAACAATATCAAGTTTGGTATTTCTTGCTACNTTTTCTGGCTCAATTTTNTCTGCNATGAAAATCACCTTCTCAACAGGAGTCATTTTAGGCCTNCCCGTAGTGTGATATGCCACAGCTGCAATTAATTCATCATCTGAACAATTCATTTCAATACGTAGCCAGTATGCAGCTATAGGGCCATGTAACAATAAAGGCTCTTTTTTCTCAATATCAGATAACTTCAATTTTTGAGATCGTGATTCATCAAGCAAAACGTCGTTGGCCAGATGACGAGCAAGATCATGAGCAGCAGCTCCAATATCGCAACGAGTAGGGTCAATGCCATGTGTTTCCGCTATATCCCTAGCCATAACACGGGTTCTTTCAACGTGGGATCTTAATCCTTCTGGGAGCAGGCTCAATCTTTTCTCTATGGCTTCCAGAAGTTTTTCCATACTGTCACCTTAAATAAGATTGTCCCTTTTTAGCCTATTCTTCCGAGATTATCCCCCCCTACAACATGTAAATGTAAATGAGGAATTATTTGCCCTGAATCATCTCTTTGGTTTACCACTAGCCGATAGCCGCTTTGGGATATCCCCTCCTCAGCAGCGATTTTAACAGCCACCCTAAACATTTGGGCAACTATGTCAAAGGCGTCATCGGAAATTTCATCAAGATAGGTGACATGATCAATAGGTATCACCAGCAGATGGGATGGAGCAGATGGCTGAATATCCCTCACTACAAAACATAATTCGTCACGATAAAGAATTTCTGAAGGGATTTCCCCCGAGTAGATTTCACAAAATATACAATCGGACCCCATTCAATCCTCAAGGACCGCAATGGCCTCAATTTCAATGAGAAATTTTGGATCTACCAGCCCGCTAATAAAGACACTACTACTAGCAGGACCATCTTGTGGAAACCTGCTGAGACGCACCTTTGCGTAATCTGGATAATCTTCAGGTCTTACAATAAAAGCAGTTATCTTTGTAACGTCTTCCATCGAGGCACCAGCCGCCTCTAAAGCAGCCCGGATATTCTCAAAACATTGTTCAGCCTGTTTCTCACAATCACCTTCTCCTACTAGGCTCCCACTCGAGTCTACAGGAACTTGACCCGATACAAAGACGGCCCGCCCACTGCGAGTAGCCGGTGAGAATCCAGAAGGTTTATTATCTGGATTTGGAAAATAAACTTGTCTAGCCATATCAAATATCCTACCTATTTATTTACGAGAGCTGCATAACCTCTATTCGAACATCATCAGGAGCTTCTATGAAAGCTAAGGATAGGCCTCCAGGGGTATGAATGGGCCCTTCGAGTATCTTGGCTCCCAGCGACTCTAATCTGCTCAATTCCTTCTCAATATCGTCAACTTCTATCCCAAAATGCTCGATCCCCCAGTGAGTGTCGGCATCTCCATCACCCATGGATTCTCCTGTTCGGGCACTAGAGATATTTATAGTGACACCATCTTTAGTCTTGCACCTAATGAATCTATCCCCCTGAGGCCTGGGGTTTTGGTCATCGATAATTTCAAAGTCAAATGCCGCTACATACCAATCAGCTGTCTTACCAGGATCAGGTGCTTTCAAGTGAACATGATTAAAGTTGTATGTCATTATTAATCTCCTTTAGATTTAGACAACCGAGCCTATTAAACACTTTCATTTATGTCAAGAATCAGTTATCAGTTCCTCTAGCTGCATTTGAAAAACTCTTTATTTTGTATGGATCTTTTTCTCCTTCAGTTTCCACTCCAGTAGACACATCCACCATCCATGGATTTGCCACAGAAATAGCCTCGGCTACATTGGACGGGGTGAGCCCTCCAGCCAGTATAAATTTACTACCCGCGGGAATATTAGCGGCAATTTGCCAGTTGAAGCTCTTACCTGTTCCACCTAGACGCCCTTTTTCCATCCTATCAAGAATCGGAATAGCACCACTACCCATCACAGCCTCTACTTCTTCATTGGTTTTCCGATTAGTAGCCTCAAAATCTCCTCCAATAGGAACTTTAACCTGCCGAATCACATCGCTATTTAACTTATCCCAGTATTCGGGTGGTTCATCACCACAAAGCTGCGCGTAATCTAAACCACAGGTGTCTATTACTCGATTGACAAAATTTACGGATTGATTTGCAAAAAGCCCGACAAGAGCCGGGGCATTGGATCCAACCAGCTCCCTATAATCAACCATAATTTTTCTAGCAGCGGGAAGCGAAATCTCTCTTCTAACCCCACTAACAAACACAAATCCCAACATTTCAGCCCCACAGTTACTTGCAAGAACTGTATTCTCTAGATCTCGCAGCCCACATATCTTAAATTTAGCCAAGACTAAGACCCCAACTCCCTTAATTGGCCTGAAGGATCAGAAGATTTTACGAGAGATTCCCCAACCAATATTGCACCAGCCCCCGATGCCATAACCCTGTCAACGTCATCTCTCTTTGAAATACCACTCTCACTGACTATTATCGTGCCGTGAGGGACAAGGGGAGCGAGGGTCTCAGTAGTCTTAAGGGTAGTTTCAAAGGTCTTTAGGTCACGATTATTGATACCAATAATCTCTGCTCCGCAGTCTATAGCGACATTGAGTTCCGTCTCATTATGGATCTCTACTAGGCACTGAATCCACAATGACGACGCCAAATGCATAAATTCCTCGATTTGACTAGGATTTAACATAGCTACGATCAGAAGTATTGCGTCGGCTCCAAAAGCCCTCGCTTCATATATCTGGTAAGGATCAAAAATGAATTCCTTACGCAAAATAGGTATTCCATAAGGATGGACAATATCACTGACGGACTTCATATCTTCGATCGATCCATGAAAATGATCTTCATTTGTTAAGACAGAGATCGCAGCTACATTACTCTCGGCATATTTGACTGCCAAATCAAGGATATCCAAATCGTCCCTGAATACCCCTTTTGACGGTGATGCTCTTTTTATTTCCGCAATAATTCTCACAGAATTACCCATCAGTCTTCCCGCAAAATTTAATGGATAAGGAGCTTCAGATATTAAATTCTCAATCNTAGAAATACTGAAAGTCTTCTTTCTTTCCAGTACCCGTTCCCTTTTTATATCAATTATTTCTTTGAGAATATCTGGTATTTCAGGAGGTGTCATAAACCAATTATTCCCTTTCAAGCGAGAGAATTACTGAGAGAAACGTAAGAATCCAAACATGAGGCTGCTCGTCCAGATGCTATCGACATTTCTGCTAGTTCAATTCCATCTTCCAAGTCCTCAGCTATTCCACAAGACACTAAAGTGGCAGAAGTATTCAACACAACGATATCTCGAGCTCCACCCGTGACCCCATTTACGACATCCTTGATGATTTCCGCACTTTCAAACGAATTTGAAACCTGTATATCTGTTATCGAACTGACACTTATTCCAAACTGATCTGGAGAAACTTCTGACTTTGTAATGAATCCATTTGCCAGAAACCAAATAGTTGAGGGCCCAGATATAGTTATTTCGTCCAGTCCATCTCCACCATGTACTACAAGGGCTTTCTGGCTTCCAAGTCTGGCCAATGAACGAACCATTATTTCTCCAACAGCAGGATCTGAAACCCCAACCACTTGACTCGGAGCACCGGCGGGGTTTGTTAGAGGACCAAGGATATTAAACACAGTCCTAATACCGATTTCTCTTCTAGGAGAAGCTGCAAATTTCATAGACGGATGAAAACCTTGAGCAAACATGAATCCGAATCCTGTTTGCTCTATACACTTTTGGACCGACTCCGGAGATAGTGCTATATTCGCACCGAGAGCTTCCAAAACGTCGGCACTCCCTGTTTTCCCGGACATAGCTCTGTTGCCGTGCTTTGCAACCTTTGCATCTGCGCCTGCGGCCACAAATGCGGCAGCGGTAGAAATATTAAAAGTCCCAGAACTATCTCCACCTGTCCCACAGGTATCAACCAAATATTCCGAAGTGTTAACACGAAGCGATTTTTCACGCATAACCGAAGCCATACCCGCCACTTCGTCAACTGTTTCCCCCTTCAATCTAAGGGCCGTGACAAAGGCCCCAAACTGGGCTGGAGTAGCCTTCCCCTCCATTATTTGATCCATTGCTTGCACAGATTCTTCAAAACTCAGTGTCAACCCATCTACAAGTTTTTGAATCAATTCCTGAATCATCTGTTCCTCTTAGTGTTCCTGGTTGAGAAAATTAGAAAGAATATCCTTACCGGCATGAGTCATAATGGACTCAGGATGAAATTGTATCCCCTCTACCGGATAATTCTTATGTCTAACCCCCATAATCAAACCATTTTCAGTCCACGCCGTGACTTCCAACTCTTCAGGAAGATCATCCCGGTACACAGCAAGTGAATGGTAACGAATAGCTTCAAAGGGGCTAGAAATACCGGCAAATACACCCTTACCATCGTGATAAATAAGGGAGGTTTTCCCATGCATTATCTCACCTGCTGTTCCCACGNTACCGCCATATGNCTGGCCAATGCATTGGTGTCCCAAACAAACGCCAAGAGTGGGAATTTCAGAACCGAATGTCGCGATTATTTCATTTGATATACCCGCTTTATCTGGAGTGCGGGGACCTGGCGAAATGACTATCTTCTCAGGTTGTTTNTCTTTTATTTCATCCAGGGTTATCTGGTCATTCCTAACTACTTCAACCTCGGCACCCAGCTCACAAAGATACTGGTACAGGTTGTAAGTAAAACTATCATAATTATCTATCAGAAGAATCAAGAGAAACTCTCCAGGGTTAGTTCAGCAGCCTCTATTGCCCTCATGACGGCACTCGCTTTATGGATGGTCTCATCGAACTCAGTCTCTGGTTCACTGTCATAAACAATACCTCCTCCAGCCTGTACATGAGCAATCCCATCCTTCATAACAAGAGTTCTGATTGTTATGCAGGTATCCATGTTTCCTTTAAAATCGAAATATCCGATTGCANCTGCATATGGACCCCTTCGATCATTTTCTAGCTCCGCAATTATTTCCATCGCTCTTATCTTAGGTGCGCCGGAAACAGTCCCTGCAGGGAAACATGCCCTGAGAGCGTCATAATTTGAAAAACCTTCTCTAAGTCTTCCTTCTACATGTGAGACTAAATGCATAACGTGTGAGTACCTTTCCACCTCAAGAATTCCTGATGGGACCACCGTTCCAGGTTCGCTCACTCTACCGATATCGTTCCTACCAAGGTCAAGTAGCATAATGTGCTCCGCACGCTCTTTTTCATCTGTGCGAAGCTCCTGCTCTAGTCTATTATCTTCTTCTTCATCTTCCGATCGAGGGCGTGTCCCCGCAATAGGATGTGTCGCAACGACTCCATTCTCGACTTGCACGAGCATCTCCGGAGATGCTCCCACGATTTGAAATCCNTCAAGATCAAGATAATACATATAGGGTGAAGGGTTTATAGCCCTTAGGGATCTGTATATCTGAAATGGATGAGCCGAAGATGGTCTTGAAAACCTCTGAGAAACAACTACTTGGATCACGTCACCTTCGACGACATAATCCTTGGATTTATCTACCATAAACCTGTGATCATCAGGACTCATATTGGAGCTAATCTTATCCGAAGGATAATCCGAAGACCGTGGAATGGAGGTAGGATCCAAGGGTTTATTTAGTCTATCGACTACAGAATCAATTCTGTCTACAGCCTCTTTGTAGGCGCCTTCAACATCTGCATCCAAGTGAGCGTGACTTACCACTTGTATCTTATGGCGGACGTGATCAAATACCAAAAATGTCTTGGTGAGCATCATTATCGATTCAGGAACATTTAAAGGGTCGTTGGAAGGTGATGGTAATCTCTCAAAATATCTCACCACCTCATATGAAAGATAACCTACTGCTCCTCCCCCGAATCTAGGAAGATTTGCGGTTTCTATCAACTTATATTTATTTAACATATTCTCAACAAGAGTTAATGGATCCACTTCGCCATCTTTCTGTCCAGGACCTGTCTTAATAATTTCTTCAGGTTCTGTACCAATGAAGCTATACCTCGCTAGATGCTCTCCTCCTTCAACGCTTTCTAATAGAAAGGAATAAGGCGGCATAGCAACTTTAAGATAAGCTGATACTGGAGTCTCCAAATCAGCATCTATTTCCTTGTATATTGGAAGAAGATTCCCCTGACCTGCCATCTGTTTTGCTTCTGGTAACGTTGGATAGTACATACTTAGTTTTTATAGAACCTCATTCAGGAGAGTATAAGTCCCATTTTGTCCTTCATTTCTGCCAGTTTTGGTAGTGCCACTGATTCGGCTTGTTCGGCCCCCACCTTAAGCAACCTGTCCANCTCTCCCACATCGGATATAAGTTCCTGGTATTTNTCCCTTATTGGNGTAAGTTCATCGATNACAACTTCTGCAACTGCTTTTTTCAAATCTCCATACCCACGCGCATCCTCAAAATCCTTTTCCACTTCAAATTCCGATTTCTCAGTTATTACTTTGTATATGCCCAACAGATTATTCACTCCAGATTTCTCAACATCATCAGAAAACCTGATTTCGTTTCCAGAATCGGTGACTGCTCTCATGAAGGAGCGTTGAATCTCGTCCGGTTCATCCAACATGCGAATAGCATGGCCTCTAATATGAGAATGGCTTTTGGACATTTTCATAGTTGGGTCATTAAGACCCATCACTCGCCCGCCCGTTTCTGGGATCACCGGTTCCGGTATTACAAATGTGTCTCCATAAATCCTATTAAACCTAGCTGCAATATCCCTCGCCAACTCCACGTGTTGCTTTTGATCCTCACCTACGGGAACCTCGTCCGCGTCATATAAGATTATGTCTCCTGCCATAAGAACAGGATAGTCAAGTAGGCCTGTTGATACCCTCTCCTGACCCTGAGATTTGTCCTTGAATTGAGTCATTCTCTCAAGCCACCCAATCGGGGTGACGCAATTCAATAGCCAGCAACTTTCAGCATGCGCCGTCACATGGCTCTGAACGAAAAGAGTACTTTGATAAGGATCTATGCCTGAAGCAAACAATATGGCAGCCAGCTCGCGAGTTTGGGCCCGCAAGTCCTTCGGATCTGGTGCCACTGTCAGCGCATGCAAATCAACGACACAAAAGTAATTCGTCTTTTCAGTCTGTCTTTGCACCCACCCTTTAAAGGCACCAAGATAATTGCCCAATTGAGGGTCGCCACTGGGCTGCACACCACTAAACACTATTTTCTTTTCTGTCACCTAAGTCTCCTATTTAAATCTCCCAATCACGTAAGAACATTTGGGGAAAACAAAAATACCGCCCCTATTACAAAGGGGCGGTATTAACCGCGGTGCCACCCTAATTCCCTGAGGTTTATCGCCCCAAGGGCACTCGACAAGATTTTTTCGGAAATCTTCGACTATGATAACGGTGCCTATCCGTCCTTGTCACAAACTTTACACGGCGTAAAACTCATTTAAAGGAAGCTCTCAGGACCCATTCATCCTCTGCGAATACACCGGCTCTCACCTTACCCGGCTCTCTGAGTATCGCTGGAGGGGTACTACCTCCTGATCACAGCATATATCTACATATGAAATTTTTAATCGACTAAATTATATCGCAGTTTACAAGATGGTATCCTCCATGCCATACATCAAAAGAGAAAAATGATCATCAGGCTTCATCTGACTACTGCAACCAAGGAAAGATTCCCTATTTAAAAGCTGGTATAACTTCCTTTCCGAACAATTCTATCGAACGCATAACTTTTTCATGTGNAATTTGATCGGATTGCATGATCAGCAGGAGTTGATCCACTCCAATTTCTTGATGCCGTTTAGCTGATTCTATACATCGATCTGGGTTACCAGCGACTATAACTCCCCTGTCAGCCAGCAATTCCGCCGGCAATTCTCCTAACATCGCACGAGGTGCTCCACCACCCCCTAAATCCTGTTCGCCTTCACCAAGAAATCTGGAGAAGCTAGCTTCAAGATGTTCCGGTACTCCTCCCCAGGACTCTAATAGGTTTTCATAAACGTCCTGCCTATCGGATGTATATGGCCGATTAGGTCCAAAAAACTCCTTGATTGCCTGAGCACCTGTCTCAACCGCTTCCATATCATCGTCCCCGCANTGACCCAGTGTGAAATTAGCCCACTGGTTATTTACAAATCCACCCACAGGCTTGGCTTTTTTTATATTTTCCCTGTACTTATCTATGTGATCCTTCATTCCCGCAGGAGCTCCAGAACCAAAGGAAAGAACGCCAATACCTTTTTCCGCCGCCATTTCATAGCTGGTTGGCTGAGTACAAGCCATCCAAATTGGGGGGTGTGGATCCTGNTTGGGCTTGGGAAGTATTTCTCGTTGAGGTATATCAAAGTGTTTGCCTTTCCATTCAAAAAGGCCTGGAGTTTGCCATATTTTTGGAATTATATTTAATGATTCCTCCATGATGTCACGAGTGTCACGGGGGTCTATTCCCAGACCCACTTGTTCATATGGACTACTTCTACCAACCCCAAATTCTACTCTGCCGCCGGATAAATGGTCCACCATGGATAGTCTCTCAGCAACTTGAACTGGATGATGATTAGGAAGTACTACCACTCCAAATCCTATCCTTATATTTTTCGTCAGTCGGGACAAGGCAGAAATGATTACCTCAGGAGCAGATGACCCCGCAAATGTGGTTAGAAAATGGTGCTCAACAAACCAGAGGTGGTCAAATCCCATTTCGTCGGCCAGCTGACATTGCTCAATTGTTTCGTTTATTAACGAAGTGTAATCCACCGTAAAATCATCGTGTGGTCTCTGCATCTCGTAAAGCAAACCAAACTTCATTTGGGTCCTCCCTAGTCAGAAAATATTAGAAATTCAGGAGACTGGTCTAAGCACGCAGCAGTCTAACATAATACTTTGATGACGATTTTAACCGCGATCAGAGTTATCATTGAAGTATCAAAATTTACAGTGGTTTGAAAAGGTAAAAACATGAACGTTCTGGTAATGGCCGCCGGTGCAGTGGGGGGATACTTCGGATCTGTTATGGCCGAAAAACACGACGTTGTCCTAGTTGCTCGTAATGAACATTTAAAGGCAATTCAGGAAAAAGGACTGCAGGTCCAGAGCAAGACTTCGGGGAATTTCATATCCCGGGCAACTGCAGTAGCCAGGCCTGAAGAAGGTTATGTGGCAGACATCGTACTTTACTGTGTGAAGGCCTACCATAACGACTCAGCCTGCGATGTTATAGCCCCGGCTGTAGGACCAGAAACTACAGTTCTCACACTACAAAACGGAATAGGTAGTGGAGATTTCTTGTCAAATCGATTTGGAGAGGAGAGAGTTCTTTTAGGCGCAGCCTATATTGAGGCATCCAGAGGAAACCCTGGAATCACTGAGGAGCACGGCGGAGGTTGCCGTATAGCCTTGGGGGAAAAACACGGCATGATAACCCGAAGAACCAAGGCAGTAAGTGAACTACTGAAACGCTCCAACATAGATCACGAAGTATCGGGGGACATAATGTCTGCTCTATGGAAAAAATTGGTTTTCATTACGGCTCTGAGTGGAATGACATGCCTTGCCAGGGCTAGATTCGAACAAGTGTTAGATAATCCGCAAACATATGAACTCGCTATTCAAGTAATGTCAGAAACAAAAGCAGTGGCTGATGCAGAAGGGATTGATTTGCCAGCGAATATAGTAAAAACAACAATGGATGACTTCATGTCTCACAAATCAGAACTTGTATCNTCCATGCATCAGGATTTACTTTCCGGTCGTCCGCTGGAGGTTAATGTCATCAACGGGGCGGTAAGCCAGATGGGAAAAATCCACAACGTCTCTACCCCTATAAACGACATAATAACATCTTGCTTATCTTTGCCTAACGCTATGGCCACACAATCGGCAGAATAAAGAGGTAATAATGGAATATTTTTATAGCTCGCAAAATCTTCGAACTAGAGACCTTGCTCCTGGAGTAACGATCAAGACCATGTGGGGCGAGAATATTATGATGAGCCTAGTAGAGTTGGACGCCAATTCAGAAGTGCCTTTGCATTCACACTCCAACGAACAAGCTGGCATGGTCCTTGAAGGATCTTTTGAATTCACCATCGGCGACCAGCAAAAAGTCGTTTCTGCCGGCGAGTATTACATCATCCCAGGAGGGGTTGAACACCAAGTTATTGTTGGTGACTCCGCTGCCAAAGCCCTTGATATTTTCAGTCCTCCAAGAGAAGACTACAAATAGTCCCACAATAGAAAAGGGGCGTCGATTGACCGCCCCTTTTACTACTTTAGCTCTTTATGCTCCGTACCGAACAGCAGCGTTTGGATCGCTATAATCAACGCCTTTAGAGGCCCAAAAAATCTTTGCGATCTCATCTACTGCATCAACTAATTGCTGAGCCGATTCTGAGCTCACACCCTGCTTATTAGCGCCAGCCAGTTTATTGGCATTCCAAAACAGTTCATGTAGATTCGGATAATCTGCCAAATGCTCCGGCTTGAAATAGTCTGACAACAGTATATTCAACTCATTCTTGACAGCTTGTGCGTGCTCTTCTTTGACAGATACATANCTGGAAAAAGTATTCACATCCTCACAGGAATCTAGAGCCTCGATTCGTACTGCCATCTTGAGAACTGTCTGGGCTCCTATTTTCGCTGTAATAGGATCATATATTCCACAGGGAATATCGCAGTGGGCACTAACATCCACAATATTTGCAAACTTCTTAATCGTAGTAACAATACTCATATGGTTCCTTCCTTTTTAAACTTCTGTTGCAAGATATTTCCTCTTTTCGAAGACCAAAAGGATCTTCCCTGAAAAGATACAGGAATTAGTGATCNNACTGCAAGACANNCATNTNAATNTGCAAAAACTGTNATTATTGATACTGGGTTAATATGAATACATGNGNNNAATAGCNAGAATCAAGAACCGTAGTATGGANCCCACTCTAAAAAATAAGGATCTTTTGATAACCAGTTCCGTTACAGANGAGACTGAANTANANAGANGNCAGATTGTTNTNGTNAANCTNGATCNTGACNCAGANAAACTCTCAGTCAAGNGAATCATTGGACTNCNAAACGAACTTNTGGAAATNGATTCNGGNCAGNTTTATATTGACNGGGCCCCTTTATCTGAACCTTACATAGATAATTTACCCAAATCCCGAGGCTTGGAACACCTTACCTGCAAAATTCCTGACGGACATTTCTTTCTACTTAGCGACTTTAGGAATTCCCATCATGTAGTTGATAGTAGAAAACTTGGTCCTATATCTATTTCCAAAATAACGGATGTTGCCCGCTTGAGAATTTGGCCTCCACTGAAATTTTTCTAACTTCAAAGTGTCTAGCACTGTTATACGGAGGAAGCAATTTCTTTCGCGTGATAACTGATGATGATGTCGGCACCTGCACGTTTAATGGAGGTGAGAATTTCGTCTCTAACTCTATCCCCTTCAATCCAGTCGTTAGCTGAGGCCGCTTTTACCATTGAATATTCCCCACTGACGTTATACGCCGCCAATGGAAGGTCAAATCTTTCCCGGGCAGTTCTGATCACATCCAAATAAGCAAGAGCAGGTTTAACCATAATAATGTCTGCGCCCTCCTCTATATCCTGTTGAATTTCCAGCATAGCCTGGCGTATATTAGCCGGGTCAGCCTGGTAGCTTGAGCGGTTTCCAAACTGAGGAGCAGACTGCGCCGCCACCCTAAAAGGTCCATAAAACCCAGAGGCATATTTGCTCGAATAACCCATTATCACAGTATCTTTTTTACCCGCCGAGTCGAGTGCGGAACGAATAGCCCCTACTTGCCCATCCATCATTGCCGACGGCGCAACCACATCGGCGCCATTCTGAGCATGCGATTCAGCCATTTGCTGCAAAATAGTTAGGGTTGCATCGTTGTCGATATTGGATCCTTCTATGACGCCACAGTGGCCATGGTCTGTATAGTCGCATAAACATACATCCGTCATGACAATAAGATCAGGGTCGACCGACTTTATTTCTCGAATGGCTACTTGTATCACTCCATTGGCATCTGTCCCACCTGAACCTGTGGCATCCTTAATCACTGGAATTCCAAATAACAGCACCGACTGTATTCCGAGTGATCTGATTTCCCTTATTTCCGCAGCAAGCATATCCACAGAAAATTGAAATATTCCTGGCATCGGTTCTATCGGAATTTTTTTGCCCTGGCCATGTATGACAAAGATCGGATACACAAAATCCTCTATTGACCATCTGGTTTCTGAGGTCAGAGAAAGCATTTCAGTGCTCTGTCTCAGACGGCGAAGACGCGAATGTGGAAAAGCCATTTTGCCACCTTAACTAGAATAAAAAATAGTGATAGCCGACACCAGTCCGTTGATGGTATGTTCCTCAGCAACTATGTCAGGTTTCATGCCTATCTCACGAGCAGTTTCAGCAGTCACAGGACCAATACATGCTATAGAAACTTCAGGTGGAATTCCAGACTCCAACATCGCATCAAGATTCGTCACTGTTGATGAGCTTGTGAAGGTCACCATATCCAGACTTTCATTCAAAAGCCGCCCAGCTCTTTTGGCCGACTGTTTTGGCATGATCGTCTTATATGCATCCACCCTATGAACAGTCCAACCCAGTTTTTCCAATCCCATCTTTATGGTTTCAGGAGCGGCCTCAGGAGAAGGCAATAATATTTTCTGGAGTGACGATTCGGAATGGGGAAAGTTTGCAATGAGAGAGTCAGATACCGCTCTTGGTGGTATAAAGTCAGGCGAAATACCTTCAAGCCGAAGAGCTCGGCAAGTGGCTGGGCCGATGGCCCCAATCTTAACCTCTGAGAAATGTCGAGAATCCAACCCCATCTGACTTAATCGGGAATAGAATGCATTCACCGCGTTTGCACTGGAGAAAATAACCCAATTGTAATCACTGATATTAGTGATGGACTTATCCAGATATTTGTAGTCATTAATTGGACTTATAGCAATTGTCGGTAGCTCCACTACCGATGCTCCTAAATCTCTCAATGACATACTAAGTTTACTGGCTTGGTCACGAGACCTAGTAACAAGAATCTTTTTCCCTAGCAACGGAAAATTAGTTCGTACCTGCAACTTTTTTGCCGATTCAACGACCTCACCAATAACTAGAACACAAGGTGCTGCAATTTTCGATAATGCAGCAAGTTCACCTATATTTGCGAGCATACCGAAGACTTCCCTTTGGTCAGCCATTGTGGCTGACTCAACAACAGCCGCGGGAGTAGATGGGTCTCGACCTCCCTTAATTAACACGTTGGAAATCTCATCTATATTTTTTGAACCCATCAACACAACGATGGTTTCGTTTCCTTTGGCAATAGCATCCCAGTTGATATCTGAATCAGTCTTAGTAGGGTCCTCAGAAGCTGTGACGACTGTAAAATAAGAAGCTTTTCCTCGATCGGTAACAGGAATCCCTACCGAGCCCGGTCCAGCTATAGCCGATGTAACCCCCGGAACTACCTCAAAGTGTATTCCTTCTTCTGAAAGGGCTGCTGCTTCCTCTGCTCCCCTACCAAAAACGAAGGGATCTCCACCCTTCAGCCTGACCACAGCCTTCCCTCTCTTAGCTTTATCTATCAGCAAGTGGTTTATCTCCGACTGACTAATATTGGATTTACCTGGCGTTTTACCTACATCAACCATCTCAGTGGAAACAGCGGCTAAATCCAATATATCAGGGCTAACAAGTCGGTCATAAATAATTACATCGGCGTGTTCAATCAGATGGGCACCTCGCCTTGTGATCAAGCCAGAATCTCCAGGCCCTGCCCCTACTAGAAAAACCTTCCCTCCCGTACTTTCGTTAGACAATTAATTTCCCTAGTAGATGAGCAGCTCCAGATTTTGCAAGTTTTAATGCCANTTCCTCACCGGCTTTATCTGGCGAATTGGGTTTGGATGAGTGTTCGACGAAATAGTATTCGCTTCCGTCAGGGAGACCCGCCATAGCGATCATATTCAGCGAACCACCATCCAAAACCGAATGTGCTGCAACGGGTGATTTACAGCTAGCAGATACGAAACTGAGAAATGCTCTCTCTGAAGTGACTTCTATTTCAGTTTTGGCATCAAGTGCTTGGTTCAAAAGGCCATAAATAGATTCATCGTGAGACNAACATTGAACTAGAATCGCACCTTGACCAACGTCAGGTACACAATCNCTCGTGGAAATGAAAGAGGAAATATGTTTCTCCAATCCCAGACGTAAGATACCAGATGCCGCCAACACCACACCATCGACCTCCTTTGTATCAACGAAAGAAATTCTCGAGTCAACATTACCCCTTATGGGCACGACTTGAAGATCGGGGCGTATCCGCAATATCTGGCAGGCACGACGCTGACTGCTTGTCCCGAGCCTAAAACCTTTTGGTAATTCCCTTAACGTCTCGTATCCTGAATGTACTAACACATCTCTAGGATCTTGTCGCCTTAAATATCCNGCTATTTGGAGTTCCTCAAGGATTTCAGCCGGGACATCTTTCGCACTATGAACCGCTATATCTGCTCTTCCATCTAGTAAGGCGAGTTCGACAGTCTTGGCGAATACGCCTCTTTCCAATTTTGAAAGATCCTCAGTTTTACGTCTATCGCCCTCAGACTCCAAAGCCACGATCTCAAATGTGTGTTCAGGAAGGGTTTTTTTCAGTTGCGTAATAGTCTCATTCGTTTGAGCAATTGATAGAGGACTGGATCTAGTCGCTACTTTTATAGATTTACCAGATGGCATAATTGCCGTCCTAATTATTGGTATTACCTTTTTCCAAACAGTTGATTAAATGCGCCTGAGCTTCGGCATCACGACCATCTTGCACCAAATCTAACAGATCCTCATTAATACAGTTCTGCCAATATGATGGCACTATATTCCATCCTTTCTCTCTAACAACCCCGCGGGCCCACGAAAGTATGGGAGCCAGATCTGCATATTCAAGCATTCTACAAGGACAATCTGATTCTACTTTCTCNCTNAATGTNCTNGCCAGAGCGGGACTNGCTCCNCCNGTGGATGTAGCNACTGTAACTTCTCCACGGCGTGCNACTGAAGGTGCTATAAAAGTACAGAGATGAGTGACATCTACCACATTCAAGGGTACATTTCTTTCCGTGGCTTCCTCAGCGATCTTTAGATTCACATCCTCAGGATTATCAGCCGCGATTGCGATAAAGGCGTCTGAGAGGTCGCCGGCCTGATATGTTCGTTTCAACCACTCTATAATCCCTTTCTGTGCCATCTCAGACACAGACTTATTTACATGGGTACTTATGACCCTCACGGAGGCATCACACTCAAGTAATTTCACCACCTTCTCTTCGCCGAAATCCCCACCACCTATTACTACGCAGGTTCTGTCTTTAACATCAATAAAAGCCGGATAATACCTAGGCAAGCGAAATTCCTTTCGGGTCATCTTTTTTAAAATTTGAGAGCCCTAATTCCATACTACTCAAGTATACATTCCATAACATTTGTTCATAAGATAAGTACATTAGCTAGGCTCTTCCGGGTATACCCAAATACAAAAAATCCGTTTTCGCCGCCATCACAAAGTCATTTCTATGAAGATTGTTGAACAAATGTGTCCACCAGATGACATCAACTTTCTTGCCATCTATGGTGATTTTTGCATGGTGATTTTCCTCGTCTTGTATGTCAGATAACTTCTGTACAAAAAGTGAAGCAATTATAGAAGAATCGAAGTTAAACACTTTTCTAATAGTTCTAGCGTTTTCAAAACACTCTATACGCCAGGTGGGTAACAATTTTGCGATATCCACTAATTCTTCCTCAGACATAGGAATTGATTTTCTGTTCAATCTGTCACATGACTGTTTCCATAGTGAATGCATTTCTACCGACCCAAATCTTAAAAACTTGCGATGGTTTCACCAATTAAGATTGAATACTTCTTCCATCGGAGACCACCATTCATTATCTGCTGCTTCTGGTACCTTTTTCTGATAGGTCCTCATAAGTTCATCCCAATTCGCAGCCTTAGGTGATGAATCAGTATAGGCCTGAAAATCATTTTCTAAATCAAAATCGTCCGGAACATTCAAAACCATAAACAATCTAGTTCCCGAAAGAAATATTCTCATCTCTTTAATCCCTATGCTTTTAAGACCCCCAATAACCTCAGGCCACACCTCTAAGTGAAATGCCTTGTACTGCTCAATTGAGTCCAAGTCTTCTAGCAAGTCCAACGCCATTGCATAGGTCTTCATATTAAAATACACCTTTAATCCTCTTATCGATCATCGGTAGGAGCCTCCTCTGGTAGTAAACTTTTTGACTTAAGCTCCTTCCACAACTCTGAAGGAATATTGAGGCTGGCCATTTCCACATTTTCAGAAACCTCCGTAGGATGCCTGGCTCCAGGTATTGTTGCGGCAACAGCAGGGTGTAGAAGACCAAACTGCAAGGCAGCTGCTTTCAGAGGGATATTGAAGTCGTCACAGATACTCTTAATAGCTTTTGCTTTTTCAATTACATACTGAGGAGCTGTTTCATAAAAATAGGTAACGTTCTTTCCAAGATCTGAAGCCAGAATTCCACTATTATAAGGTCCTCCAAGTATTACGCTTATTGAATTTTCTTCGCAGATTGGTAGGAATTCTGATAAGGCCGAATAATCGAGAAGCGTGTAGCGCCCCGCAAGAAGAAAACAATCAAAATCGGCGTTCCTGGCGAAATCGGCCAGCATCTCCCATTGGTTCATTCCAGATCCTATAGCCCCAATCACCCCTTGGCTTCGGAGATCTGCTAACGTCGGAAATGCCGTATCGATTGCCTCTTCGTAGTGGTCATCTGGGTCGTGGATGAGAGCTACATCGATACGATCAAGATTAAGCCTAGTAAGGCTCTCCTCAATTGATCTGAGCACGCCATCTCTTGAATAATCAAACCTGACCTTCACTTCGGGAGGATTCCTATAAATTGGATCTTCCGATGGCGTGTCTGTTCGGTCAAGAAGCCTTCCCACTTTGGAAGAGAGTGTAAAAGAATCCCGGTCAAGAGTTGACAGAAATTCACCAAAGAAAACTTCACTTTTACCGCTACCGTACAATGGAGCGGTATCAAAGTATCTAATGCCTTCTTCATAGGCCTGTTTCAAAGTCTCATTTGCAATATTGGCACCAGCATCCGTAACCAATCCACCCATGGGCGCTCCACCCATTCCCAAACGTGTTACTTTCACTTCGGTGTTACCCAACCGCACCTTTTCTAATGGGTCCATTATCATCACCTACCTAATTTATTCATGACTATTTCTTCCGTGCTAGTTTACCTTTGCATTGACTGAAAATGTTCCATAGAATTAGAACGTAACTAAAATACTCAAAATACGGAGAGTAGGTCATTGGAAGACTCAATAACGTTATACACCCATCCAGATTGCACGTACTCTGACGCCCTAAAGAGTGAATTGCAAGACTTAGCAATAGATTTTGAGGAATTTGATCTTGCCTTGAATCCTGAGCTCTGGGACAAAGTAGAGGAACTAACGGGTGGAGAGAGAATAACGCCTGTCATGGTTACGGGCGAAAACATCGAAGTTGGCTTCCACGGAGTTGGTTGAAGCTTCTAAATTAACTGGGCCGTGTGCCCACAAAAACTCTCAACATAAGCAGGGGCATGGTCAGTATAGTCTCGTCAGACGGGAAAGCCCACATGGGGCATAGTTATCCAAATTAGTTCGGCTTTTGCGCTGTAATTGAAAACGTTAACGGTACACCAAATTCCGAATCTGGGTACCTCCACAGCCCATCTTGGTCAGCTTTAAGACATTCAGAAAAACCACCTTGAGTGCTATAGGGGTATTCTTCCATCTCCAGAATATGGAGTCCTGCATTCACCAACGACGTTATTATTTCTGAAATTGGGTGAGCCCACTCATATGTATTGTGTCGACTAGGAACTTCTGGAAGGGCATAACTTCC
>NZSI01000052.1 GCA_002696685.1 Chloroflexota bacterium
ATCTCTCTGCCAACTCACTATCCCCCAAGGANAGAATTTGAGCCGCAAGGTAGGCAGCGTTCTTGGCGCCATGTTTGCCAATGGCCACCGTTGCAACNGGGATTCCCCCAGGCATTTGTACAGTCGACAACAAAGCATCAAAGCCGTTTAACGGGCCCACGTCTATGGGAACACCTATAACCGGCTTAGTAGTCTGAGCCGCAGTCGCTCCAGCAAGGTGCGCAGCCAGGCCCGCTCCAGCAATAAAAACCTGACAACCTCGAGACTCAGCGTCACTTATAAACTGCTGAGTGACAGCGGGTGTTCTATGTGCCGAAGTAATCTTAATCTCAAAATCTATTTGTAGTTGCTTGAGAGTATCTGCGGCCGCCTGCATTATAGCTAGGTCTGATTCTGACCCCATTAAAATAGAGACAAAAGGCTTGCTCATTGTGTTTGATTCCAAGGTGAAAACTGCAAAACGGGCAAACTACCGCAGACCGCGCGCCTATGCAAGAGAGCCCCGTAGACTTTAAAATATATGNGGTTCATAGTTTTTGTNTTGATCACNTGGTGGANTTATATGTGGCACGAGTTTGTACGGTACATCCCCGGCTGCCGGTCCTAAAGCTTTCGCTCCAGACCCNTTGTAAAGTGNCCAGNGATATTCCGANGNACGTCGTCCACAAAATTCCGCTCCTAGAGGCATAGATATCGTAGCTATGCGGTATAATAATCAATAGAAGCCATTAGTTAATAGCTTCTTTCATTTACCTAGTTATCAACAGGCTCTTTGAGACGATGGCACTTTTACAAATTCTGGAATTTCCTGACCCCAGATTAAGGAAAACAGCAGCCCCGGTAACTGTTTTCGATGCCGAACTCGAAGGTTTGATCAGTGCTATGTTTGAAACCATGTACGAGGCAGGCGGCATTGGCCTTGCGGCCACCCAGGTAGATGTGCATAAGCGACTTCTGGTTTTGGATGTTTCTGAAGAAAAAGACAGTCCACAGGCCTTTATNAATCCAACTTATAAGGTAATCGAAGATGAGCTGGCCGAATATGANGANGGCTGCCTGTCCGTGCCGGGGTTTTATGAAACGGTTGCCCGACCGAGCGTAATAAAGGTAGAGGCATCAAATCAGAAAGGTGAAATTTTCGAACTAGAAGCGGAGGGCATCCTCGCAACTTGTATCCAACACGAAATCGATCATTTAGACGGCAAATTGTTCGTGGACTATCTCAGCGCCCTGAAACGACAACGAATTCGNAGTAAGCTCGAAAAAGAACATAAAAAGTCAGCGTAGCCGTCTATGGGAAATTTACGAATCTGTTTCGCGGGAACTCCCGATTTTGCCGCTGCTCACTTATTGGCATTGTTGGATTCTTCTCATCAAGTGATCGGGGTTTATACCCAACCGGACAGACCTGGTGGGCGTGGTAATAAACTGCAGCCAAGCCCCGTTAAGCAAATTGCNGAACAAACCTCGATTCCTTTGTTCCAACCGCAAACTCTGAAAACNCCGGATCAACNAAAGCTGCTAGCGGAGCTCGANGCGGATGTTTTTGTTATTGTCGCCTATGGNTTGATTCTCCCTAAGNCCATTCTCACCATTCCAAAATTTGGGTGTATTAATGTACACGCCTCACTGTTGCCTCGGTGGCGAGGTGCAGCCCCTATTGAACGATCGATACTTGCTGGAGATAAAAAGTCAGGTGTTACAATTATGAAGATGGATGAAGGCCTTGATACCGGGCCTATGCTGCATCAACAGCCTGTACCCATAGCTAATTCGGACACNCGAAAGACCCTTGAAAATAATCTCTGCCTCGCNGGCAAGAGAGCGTTACTGTATACACTGGATAATCTGGAAACGCTTTTTGCCGGAGCCACGAGGCAAGATGAAAAAGCCAGTACATACGCGGAAAAATTGCAAAAAACAGACGCACTAATAAATTGGAGTTGTCCGGCTGAAAGAGTGAATCGTACGATTCGCGCAGGTATTGGACGCTTCCCGGCCTATACTTTTCTGGATGGCGATAGGCTTCGAATAATCGAAGCAATACCAAAAACGAAAAAGTTTGATCAATCACCAGGATCTATCGTCGAATTGAGTAAAGAAGGTTTTGTTGTGTCTTGTTTGAATTCTTCCCTGCATGTAAAAGTAGTTCAATTACCCGGTAAGAACATCGCAAATGTGCACCAAATCCTAAATGCGCGGCCGCTACTATTTGCTCCCGGTAAATCTTTTGGCAACTGTGAAGCTGAGTCTTAATGAGCAGCAAAGACTATCGGGCTATCGCTGCAAAAATACTTACATCCCTCCAACGAGGCAGCGGTTCTTTACCCGGCCATCTTGCAAAAAACAGTGATCAACCTGACTACGCCTTGTTGCAGGAAACTACCTATGGGGCCTGTCGCTGGTTTTATGCGCTGGAGTTTTTGCTGAACGAGTTAGTTAGCAAGCCGCTGAAGCCAAAAGACCTTGACCTAAAATCTCTGCTCATTATTGGTTTTTATCAACTGCGCGAACTCTCTATTCCAGACTATGCCGTAATTAATGAGACTGTTGCCACTGCGGATATTTATGGCAAACCCTGGGCGAAATCGCTCATCAACGGGGTGCTAAGAACTTACCTTCGAACCCGTTCTGAGCTGGAAAAGCGACTAAATGAATCCGCAGCAGCCACCTGCTACGCTCATCCTGGTTGGCTGGTAGATGAGCTCTTTGACCAGTGGCCCGATTACGCGGAACAACTCCTTATCAATAATAACGAGCGCCCACCAATGACGTTGCGCGTTAACCAACGCCAAACCGGCCGAGATGACTTATTAAACCGATTAAAGTCTGAAGGCATAGGTGCGCGGGCAGGTAAGCTGAGCAGTACTGCCGTTTATCTTGATCGGCCCTGCTCGTTGACCGCTCTACCCGGATTTGATACCGGGCAACTGAGTGTTCAGGATGAAGCATCTCAGCTGGTCCCCTCATTATTACGCCTGTCGCCTGGGTTATCTGTATTGGATGCTTGTGCGGCTCCAGGAGGAAAGACCTGTCATATCTTGGAGAGTGAATGCTCACTAACTTCGTTGCTTGCGCTAGATATAGCTAAAGACAGAGTACTCAAGATAGAAGATAACCTTACAAGGCTTGATCTCAAGGCCACTACTCTTTGTGCAAATGCCAGTAACCCCAGTACTTGGTGGGACGGGGAGGCATTCGATAGAATCCTGCTTGACGCNCCGTGTTCTGCCACCGGGGTCATTCGCAGAAACCCGGATATTAAGTTATTAAGAACNCCGGATAATGTCCTCTCCTTGCAAAATAGCCAACAAGAATTACTTTCTGCCCTTTGGCCCTGTTTAAAAAAAGGAGGTCTGCTGCTTTACACAACCTGCTCATTGCTTAGACAAGAGAATGAAGTCGTTATTCGGCAATTCTTACAAAGCACGGATAACGCTAAATATGAGGGCATTGTGGCCGATTGGGGAGTAGAATGTAGCTATGGAAGACAGCTCCTCACTGGAGCAAAAGACAGCCCCGATGGATTCTTCTACTGTTTGCTTCAAAAAACCTAGCCTATTGCGATTGCTCGCTTTAAGAGAGCCTCGCGTATGAAGAAAATAATCATTCTGGGTGCAAACCCAGTTGCTAGTGCCCTTGCGGAAACCTTGGCTAATGAGAAGAACGATATCACCGTAGTGGATACCGACTCCGAGAAGCTGCAAGAATTAAAGGACCGCATCGATATAGGCACCATTATTGGCCAGCCCTCTCACCCTGATGTTCTCGAGAAAGCGGGCGGCGAGGACGCTGACATGATCATCGCTGTAACCGATAGTGATGAAATCAACATGGTTGCTTGCCGTGTTGCCTATTCCATGTTTCAAACGCAGGAGAAGATCTGTTGTATTCGTTCCTCTAGTTACCTGGGTAGCGAGGAAAAGCTGAGAGGGAAACATGGAATCGCGGTAGACGACATTGTCAGCCCAGAGGTAATCGTCTCCGACTATATCTCTCACCTCATCGACCTGCCGGGCTCCCTGCAGGTTCTCGATTTCGCTAAGGGCAAAGTGCAATTGGTTGCCGTGAAGGCCTTTTACGGTGGGCCTCTAGTCGGCCAAGAAATCCGGATGTTGCGACAGCACATGCCGAAAATTGATACTCGGGTTGCGGCCATTTTCAGGAAGGATCGGCCGATTATTCCAGAAGGATTGACGGTAATCGAAGCCGAAGACGAAGTGTTCTTTATCGCCGCCCGGGAGAACATCCGGGCTTGTATGCGAGAATTGAGACGTCTAGACAAGCCCTATAAACGTTTGATAATAGCTGGCGGCGGCAATATAGGGTTGCGCCTAGCACAAACCATTGAACAGCGCTATAAAGTAAAGATTATTGAAAGCGATGCCAAGCGATGCGCCTACCTCTCCGAACACCTAGACAAGGCCATGGTCTTGCATGGAGAAGCTTCTCACCCAGAGCTGTTACTGGAAGAAAACATCGAGGATACTGATTTATTCGTCGCAGTTAGTAACGACGACGAAGACAACATCATGTCATCTTTATTGGCTAAACGATTGGGTGCCAAAAAAGTAATGACGGTAATCAATAATGCCGCCTATGTAGATCTCGTGCAGGGGGGTGATATCGATATAGCCATATCCCCACAACAAGCCACCATTGGCAGGGTGTTGACCCATGTTCGCCGGGGAGATGTCGTCAATGTGCATTCACTGCGGCGGGGCGCAGCAGAAGCCATGGAGGCGATTGTTCACGGTGACCAAATCTCTTCCAAGGTCGTGGGCCGCGCTATCCGGGATATCAGTTTGCCGGAAGGTACAACAATCGGCGCCATTGTCAGAAACGATGAAGTCCTGATCGCTCACGACAATACCGTGATTGAGTCAGGCGACCATGTCATTCTGTTTCTGGTAGACAGGAAGTCCTTCAAAGAGGTAGAGCGCTTGTTCCAAGTCGGGCTCAGCTTTTTCTAACAACCAATGCACCCGCCAATAATATTTAAGATACTAGGCATCCTGCTCATCCTNTTCAGCATATTGGGTAATATCCCGCCAATATTAGTTTCTATACAGTATGACGACGGAATGATGATGGCTTTCGTTTATTCGTTGCTGATTATTGGTAGCTCTGGCCTAGTATTGTTGCTNTTCACCGCACGCACACGCAAGGAGCTGGGAACAAAAGATGGGTTTCTGGTGGTGACCCTTTTCTGGGCAGTACTAGGGACCGCCGGATGCTTGCCGTTACTGCTGTCATCAGCAGTTGAACTGTCGATCACCGATGCGGTTTTTGAGTCTCTCAGTGGATTAACGACCACGGGTGCGACCGTAATTTCGGGGCTGGACTCTCTCCCAAAATCCATCCTTTTCTATCGTCAATTGCTACAATGGTTAGGCGGTCTCGGAATCATCGTCCTGGCCATGGCTCTTCTCCCAATGCTTGGGGTCGGCGGCATGCAGCTTTACCGGGCCGAAAGCCCTGGGCCGATTAAAGACCGCAAGCTCGTTCCACGATTGGCAGAAACCGCAAAGGCCCTCTGGTATATTTATTTCTCGCTAACCATCGTCTGTGCTATTGCCTACTGGGTCGCGGGCATGGAGCCTTTTGACGCGATCAGCCATAGCCTAAGCACTGTATCTATCGGGGGGTTTTCAACACATGATGCAAGCCTCGCCTATTTCGAGAACTCAGCAGTGGATGGAGTGGCGATCATTTTCATGTTTATTGCCGGGATAAACTTCGCACTTCATTTCACCGCATGGCAGCGCCGCACGGGTCGCCAGTACCTCTTGGACCCCGAGTTTCTATTTTATTCCTTTATACTAATTACTATATCGATAGTTACTGTGTTTGTTCTCTACTTTTCGGAGGTCTATGTCAGTGCCTCTGAATCCATTATGAAAGGTATTTTCCAGGTGGTTTCCATCGCTACCACCACAGGATTCACTACCGCCGACTTTAGTTCCTGGCCCCTTTTCCTACCTTATTTGCTTTTATATGCTGCGATTATCGGTGCCTGCGCTGGATCAACTGGTGGCGGCATGAAAATGATTCGTATTTTGTTGATCTTTAAGCAAGGATTCCGCGAGGTACAACGCCTCATCCATCCAAAAGCGATCATTCCGATTAAGCTTGGTGGTAATGTCGTCAGTGATAGAGTGATTGAAGCGGTCTGGGGGTTTTTCGCCGTTTACGTAATGGCCTTCATGGTCATGTTACTCGCCTTGCTGGCGACGGGCCTAGACATCATTACGGCTTTCAGCGCGGTGGGCGCATGCATTAACAATCTTGGGCCTGGCCTGGCCGATGTGGCTGAGACTTATGGTCATCTTCCTGTCATGGCAAAATGGATATTGTGTTTTGCAATGTTGCTCGGCCGACTCGAAGTTTTTACATTGCTTGTATTGTTCACTCCAATGTTCTGGCGCCGCTAGTTTGCGAAAATAATTACTATTAACAATTTATGTAGGAAGTTTTTATGTTATTTCATGTAACTCACACGCATGCCTACACAACATGCATGGCACACGATGAAAAGGGGAAGGCAAAATTTTCACAAACAATTTCAAATGCTGAAGAATCAGGAGTAAAAATTCATGGGGTCTATGCTGACCCTCCAGGCCACCAAATATTTTTGGTCGTTGAAACTGATACGATGGAGCAATTAGTTAAATTCTTGGACCCTGTTATAGATTTCGGCGATTATGATGTGCGCCCTGTTTTGAATTTTTCAGCAGCGATGGCAAATCTAAGCAATAATTAGTGCTTATAGAATTTTGCACCTGAAGGTTGCCGGCGAAATCGTTTGTATTCCCATTGATATTGGGAAATCGCAAGCTTTACACACTCTTCTACCGACTGATTGAGCCCGGCGACTGATTCTTCCAAGTTATCGCTATAAATATTAGGGCTGGCCTCCTGTATCACGGCCTTGAACCCTTTCCCTCCCGGCAGTCGCTCCGCAAACCCGGAAAACACCTTTGCTTTGGTGCGCTGCACTAGTTTGCTTACCAAGGTCATTGTAAAAGCTTGTTGACCAAAAAACGGCGCGTAGACTCCACTTTCATTTGGTGGCACCTGGTCAGGCAATATAGCCACGACTTCACCAGACTGAAGTGCCTTTAATAATTGGGCAACTCCTTTGCGGTCGGTGGGCACCATCGAGATACCGCTTCTTGAGCGGGCTTTCCTGCTGAGCACATCCAATGCTTGAATTTTTGGCGGCTGATACAGATAAGTAGTGGGATGAATTTCACCGATGTAAAAGCCGAGCACCTCCCAGTTGCTGAGATGAGGGGCCAATAGGATCACCCCTTGTCCAGATTTTGCGGCAGCAATGAACCTCTGTAAACCGGCCGAATATTCACTACCAATAAGCGCTATAGTTTTATCCACAGGCAGAGCCCAAGCTTTGCCCATTTCTAATGCTGTGCAAGCGGTGTTTTTTAGGCTTTGTTTTGCAAGAACGGCTATCTCGCTCTTAGTTTTCTCCGGGAAACAGGTATTAAGATTTATTAAGGTAGTGGTTCGTGACCGGGTCGGGAATACGTAAAGTACCGCGCCCCAAATCCGTGCAAACATGTGTAATACCGAGAGGGGCAGTACTGCACTGACCATCAGAAAGCCTTTAAAAAAGATATATGTAAGAGATTGGATGGCTCTTGCTCATTTCGCAACTTGTTAAGCCCTCTATTTTAGAGCGAATTCGACGAATAACAATGCAGAAAGTTTTTCTGATGTTCAGACGAAAAGTGAGAACACATGCACTTGTGGAATAGTTGCAAATAATCCAGCATAATCTCTAGGCTCTGATTTTCTGAACACAACCAGCCGCGTGAAAAAAAATAAGGACTTGAAAACATTTCAGGATCTGGTGTTTGCCCTGCAGCACTTCTGGGCCCAACAGGGGTGCGTCATAATGCAGCCGCTGGATCTGGAAGTCGGCGCCGGAACCTTCCATCCTGCAACTTTTCTACGCGCCATTGGCCCAGAATCCTGGAACACAGCCTACGTGCAGCCGTGCCGGCGGCCCACAGACGGACGTTATGGTGAAAACCCGAACCGCCTGCAGCACTATTATCAGTTTCAGGTGATTCTCAAGCCTTCACCACAGAATATACAGACAGTCTACCTAGAGTCCTTGGAATACCTCGGTATTGACATGAGCGTCCATGATGTCCGCTTTGTTGAAGACAACTGGGAGTCCCCGACTTTAGGAGCATGGGGGCTGGGCTGGGAAGTATGGCTGAATGGAATGGAGGTGACACAATTTACTTATTTCCAGCAGGTGGGCGGCCTGGAATGTCATCCAGTGAGCGGCGAAATTACGTACGGAATCGAACGCATCGCGATGTATCTGCAAGGGGTGGATAGTATTTACGATATCATCTGGACTGATGGGCCAGAAGGCTCTGTATCTTATGGGGATGTGTTCAAACAAAACGAAGTTGAAATGTCTGCCTATAATTTTGAGCACGCTGATACCCGGTTGCTTTTCAAGTATTTCGACGATTGTGAGCAACAATGCCGAACTCTCATAGAGAAAGGTCTCGCGCTTCCAGCGTATGAACAAGTTTTGAGAGCATCGCACTATTTCAACCTGCTTGACGCACGCAAAGCAATTTCGGTCACCGAACGACAGCGATTTATTCTAAAGGTGCGCTCACTAGCAAGGCTGGTAGCCGAGGCCTATTTCGAAAGCCGAAAACGCCTTGGTTTTCCATTAGCAACTGACGAATTGCGAAAAGAGTACCTGGAACAATAAATATTATGCCTTCTCGTGATTTTCTGGTTGAAATTGGCACGGAAGAACTCCCGCCTAAGGCTTTGGACAACCTGGCTGCGTCTCTGGAGCAGGGCATTGTAAAGGGCTTGAATCGTGAAGAGTTAAATTTCACAGCCTCCTACCGTTACGCAACACCCCGTCGGCTTGCTGTGCTCATTCACGAATTACAGCCGCAACAAGCGGACAAAACCATCGAACGGTTAGGCCCCGCCGTCAGCGCGGCTTTCACCGGACAAGGCGCCCCTACAAAAGCTGCACAGGGGTTCGCGCGCTCCTGCGGCGTTGCTGTCGAAGAACTTGATCGGTCGAAAAGTGGAGACGTTGAGAAGCTGGTATTCTCCCTCAAAGAATCCGGAAGGCCTGTCCAGGACCTTTTGCCTAGGCTTGTTCGAGATGCCCTTGAACAATTACCAGTTCCAAAAAGAATGCGCTGGGGAAACTCTCGAGAAGAGTTTGTGAGGCCTGTGCATTGGGTAGTCATGATGTATGGCAACAAGACAATCCCGGCGCTATTGCTCGGCGTAGAAGCTAACCATTTCTCCTACGGACACCGGTTCAACTTCAACAAAAAAATCCTAATCAAAAATGCGAAAGATTACGAAGCGCTGCTCGAAGAGAAAGGCGGGGTAATCCCTGATTTTAATAAACGTAAGGGTCTTATTCGGGAACTGGTCGAAAACGAAGGTGCCAAGGCCGGCGCTGTCGCGGTTATTGATGAGGCCTTGATCGATGAAGTGACCGGCCTTGTAGAATATCCGGTAGCTCTTACCGGTAAGTTTGAAGAAGAGTTCCTCGACCTGCCGCCGGAAGCTTTGATCCTTACGATGAAATCACACCAGAAATGCTTCTATCTTGTTGATAAGAAGGGCAAGCTACTCCCAAAATTTATTACTATCAGCAACCTTCAGAGCAAGGATCCTTCTAAAGTTGTGGAGGGCTATGAGCGCGTTATTCGCCCACGGCTTGCCGATGCTCGTTTCTTTTACGAAACCGATAAAAAGCACTCCCTCGAATCCCGGCTTCAGCAATTAAACACCGTCATTTTCCAGGAAAAACTAGGAACGATTTATGAAAAATCCCAGCGTGTAGCGGCTCTCACAACCGCCATTGCAGAACGGATTGGTGCTGACTCCACTCTTTGTTCGCGGGCAGCGACTCTTGCCAAATGTGATCTGTTAACACTGATGGTCGGCGAATTTGCTGATCTTCAGGGCCTGATGGGATTTTATTACGCGTTGCACGACGGTGAGCCTGAAGAGCTTGCTCAAGCTCTCAACGAACAGTACATGCCGAGGTTTTCGGGCGATAGCTTGCCTAATTCTAAGACAGGTATCGCACTTGCTCTGGCTGACAAGTTGGACTCCATCGTCGGGATATTTGGAATAGGTCAGCCCCCGACTGGCTCGAAAGACCCCTTTGCTTTGCGGCGTTCTGCGATTGGAGTATTGCGTATCATTGTGGAAAAGGAACTAGACTTAGATCTTTTGTATTGCATTGAGCAGGCCGTTTCCGGATTCGAAGAAGCTAATCTGGCACAAAACACAGCCGACGAGGTATTTGAATTCATGCTGGAACGATTCAAGGCATGGTTTATGGATAAAGAGATTACCGTCGAAGAGTTTCAGTCGGTATTCGTTGTAAGGCCGACACGCCCTCTTGATTTCCATTTGCGCATTCTGGCAGTTCACAATTTTAACCTCCTGCCAGAATCTGCCTCCCTCGCCGAGGCTAACAAACGCGTATCTAATTTACTTGCGAAGCAAAATTTCAACGCCGAGGATACAGCAGTCAAAGAAGAGCTGTTACAGGAGCCTGCTGAGAAAGCCCTTCACAGGGAGCTTGTAGATAAAATATTAGAAGTGGCGCCCTTGCTTGAGAAAGGCCTCTATAAAGAAGGGCTACAGACTTTAGCCTCCCTTAAGATCAGTGTCGACACTTTTTTCGATGAGGTGCTTGTAGTATGCGAAGACGCCTCCCTGCGTGAAAACCGATTGGCGCTACTCCAGCAACTACGGGATCTATTTCTCCAGACAGCTGATATATCGCACCTGCATAAGAGCTAATAATACAGTGCCGATTTTTTAGAATAAGAATCCATGAAAACTGTTGTTCTTGATAGAGATGGAGTAATCAACGAAGACACCGATGCTTATGTCAAAACACCAGGTGAATGGGTTCCCATTCCGGGTAGCCTTGAGGCAATAGCGAGCTTGCACTCAGCCGGTTATCGGGTCGTAGTGGCCAGCAACCAGTCTGGCCTAAGTCGTGGCCTTTTTGATGAGCAGGCCTTGGCTAACATACACCATAAGTTCTGTTTGATGGCTGAAGAGGCTGGCGGATTCATTGATGGTATTTTCTTCTGCCCACATCTGCCGGAAGATAACTGCGATTGCAGGAAACCCGCTACAGGGTTGCTTGCTCAAATAGAAAAGCAATTCGCCTGTTCGCTTAAAGGCTGTTTTCTTGTCGGCGATCGTTATACCGATATACAAGCGGCCCTCTTGTTTGGCCTCAACCCTATTTTGGTAAGGACTGGCAAAGGTCTTGATACCGAAAAACAGCTCAGGGTTGAAAGTAACAATAGCGCACTGATTGTCGATAACTTGGCCATGGCAGTAACCGATATAATTCTAAAAGTTCATGAATAGCCGTCCGATTCTTTTCCTTCGGTCGCTGCTCTTCTATATTGGTTACATCGTGATCACCATCTTCATTTGCTCTTTTTTTATCGTGCTATTCCCGTTTATGCCGGAAAAGGGTCGACATATCATCGCATCGGGATGGTGTAACTCCGTAATGAACTGGCTCTGGTTTACCTGCGGCGCAAAATACAAAATTATCGGCCAACAGAATATCCCAGACGGCGCGGTTGTCATCCTTTCAAATCATCAAAGCAGCTGGGAAACATTTTTGTTCTATGCAATAAAGTTTCCCGTATCGCCCATCTTAAAAAAGGAGCTTTTGCGTATTCCATTCTGGGGCTGGGCCCTCCGCCTGCAAAAGCCCATTGCGATTGACCGCAGCCAGCCACGCGAAGCCGCCAAGTCGCTGTTAACCCAGGGTGTGGCTCGAATTCAAGAAGGAATTTCGGTCTTTGTTTTCCCAGAAGGGACCAGGTCAAAGGCAGGCAACGTTCGTCGTTTCTCAAGAGGCGGTGCAAAACTGGCGGTGGCAGCTGGGGCACCTATAGTGCCTATCGCTCACAACGCAGGAGACTGTTGGCCGGCCCGGGCGTTTCTAAAGTATCCTGGAACTATAACAGTTGTTATCGGCGAGCCGGTTACTACCGATGACAAATCCGCTAACGAATTGACTGAGCAAATAGAGTATTGGATTCGTCGACAGTTAGACGTTGGCCCCGCCTAGATATCAAGGTTCTCCGCAGACAGCGCATTGTCTTCTATAAACTCGCGCCTTGGATCGACCTGATCTCCCATCAGCGTATTGAACAACTGGTCCGCACTGAATGCATCCTCGATAGCTACTTGCAACATACGGCGAGTATCTGGATTCATTGTAGTGTCCCAAAGCTGATCCGGATTCATCTCGCCGAGCCCTTTGTAACGTTGCAGATAATGCCCCTTCATGGCATCGCTCGTTAGCCAGTCTATAGCCTCACCAAAACTAGAGATTTCATGTGTGCGGTCACCTCTCTTTATATAGGCCCCCTCTTCTATTAATCCATCAAGCATTACCCCTAGCTCAGTTATGGCACGGTATTCGCCCGAGTGAAAAAAATCTTGGTTGAAGCTATAAACCCTTTCTAGCCCATGAAGGCTCAGCTTAGCCTCAGGCAAAAATAGATGCCTTTCGGGGTCTTCGTTGAAATCAAGGGAATAGTTACCGGCAGCTCCCGGATGCTGTTGCTCCAGGTTTGCGGATAGATCGGCAACCCATTTTTTAACCTTGCCTTTTGATTTTAGTTCTTCTTCACGGAGCATCCGAGTGAAGACCATTGACTCCATAATTTCGGTCGGATATACGCCTGACAAACGGCTAATGATGGAATAAGCTTCATTGTACTGTTTAACCAGGCTCTCCAGTGAATCATCAGCAATCCCTGGTGCGTCAGCATTTACGTGCAAACTCGCATCTTCCAGTGCAATTTGTGTCTGATAGGTAGCTAGCTCTATATCGTCTTTAAGATATTGTTCCTGCTTGCCTTTGCGAATCTTGTAAAGGGGAGGCTGCGCAATGAAAATATGGCCCCGTTCCACCAGTTCTCTCATTTGCCTGAAGAAAAACGTCAATAACAAGGTCCGGATATGGGATCCGTCCACGTCAGCATCTGTCATGATAATGATACTGTGGTAACGTAAGTTTTCCGGTTCAAACTCCTCGTTTCCAATACCGCACCCCAGTGCTTTGATAAGTGTCCCAATCTCAGCTGAACTTAACATCTTGTCAAATCTTGCCTTCTCAACATTAAGTATCTTACCTTTCAGCGGCAATATTGCCTGGTTCCTGCGGTTTCTTCCTTGTTTTGCCGAGCCGCCGGCAGAATCCCCCTCGACGATATAGATTTCCGAGAGAGCTGGGTCTTTCTCCTGACAATCTGCTAGCTTGCTCGGCAAGCCAGCCACATCCAACGCTCCTTTCCTGCGAGTCATTTCACGTGCTTTGCGCGCCGCCTCTCGGGCTCGCGCTGCATCTATCATCTTGCTTACAATGAGCTTTGCATCGTGGGGATTCTCCATAAGGTAGTCGCTAAAGTGAGACCCCATTTCCTGCTCAACAACTGCCTTAACTTCCGACGAGACAAGCTTATCCTTAGTCTGTGAAGAGAATTTAGGGTCTGGAACTTTCACTGCAATAATCGCGGTAAGGCCTTCACGAGCATCATCCCCTGTCATAGCAACTTCTTTCCCTTTTACACTTGACACCTCCTTGTCAATATAGCTTTTCAATACCCTTGTTAGCGCCCCGCGAAAGCCGGCCAAATGAGTTCCCCCGTCCCTCTGGGGTATGTTATTCGTATAGGGGAAGATATTTTCCTGGTAAGAGTCATTCCACTGCAACGCAACTTCGACAGTGACCCCGTCTTCTTCCCGTTCTGAAATAAAGTGAAATAGCTTGTTGACCGTGCTTTTGTTCTTGTTCAGATAATCGACGAAGGCTTTAAGTCCCCCGTCGTATTTATAGAGCTCCTTCTTTCCAGATCGCTCATCGATCAGTCTTATCGCAACTCCTGCGTTAAGGAACGCCAACTCTCTCAATTTTTTAGCAAGAATATCATAGTGAAATTCAATGTTAGTGAAGGTTTCTCTTGAGGGCTCGAAGTGGCATTCCGTGCCGGTGCTTTTTGTCTCGCCTACAACGGCTAACGGGGCCTGGGGCACACCATGTTTGTAATACTGCTCATGGACTTTTTCGTCTCGGCGAATCAGGAGTTTAAGCTCTTGGGAAAGAGCATTAACCACAGAAACCCCCACCCCATGCAAGCCTCCAGACACTTTGTAGCTATTGTCGTCAAATTTCCCACCCGCGTGGAGTACAGTCATTATGACTTCAGCAGCGGATACCCCTTCTTTATGCATCTCGGTAGGAACGCCTCGACCATTGTCCGCCACTGTAATGGTTTCCCCGACATGGATCGTTACGCGTATTTCATCGCAGAAGCCCGCCAGAGCTTCATCGATTGAATTGTCTACCAGCTCAAAAACCATATGATGAAGGCCAGTGCCGTCATCTGTATCGCCAATGTACATTCCGGGCCGTTTGCGCACCGCATCAAGCCCTTTCAGAACCTTAATGCTTTCAGAATTGTATTCGGATTGGGATTCTTCGCTCATACAGCTGCCCTAGGAAATGAGCCTTCAAAAAAAGCGATTGGCTGCATACCTTAATATCGGTAAATTTAATGGAAAATCAAGCCTTTATTGTACCACGTTTCACGTGAAACGTTGCCATTTCGGGGACATTTGGGGACGTAATCTCAAGCGCATCGCGATCCACACAAGTAACAAATAGCTGCCCTTTTAAAGCAATCAGCTTATCAAGTACTTTCTGTCTATTTTTGCGATCTAATTCTGCCGGTAAATCATCAACCAAGTAGATACAGGCTCTGTCGAGCGCGTCCGCTAGAAGTGCCCCTTGAGCAATCTTCAGCGCGCTAACAAGGATTTTCTGCTGGCCTCGCGAAAGAGTTTCAATCGCCATCCGGGCGCCAGCCTTCACAATAATATCGGCTCTGTGCGGGCCGGCCTGGGTAGCACCGTACTTGCGGTCCGAGGCGCGGCTGCGGGTGAGCGCCTCAGCTAATTCCTGGTTACTATCCCATCCCCGCCAATAATTGAGTGACACCGAATGCGTTTCAGGCTGCGCTAAAGAGCCGTAGACCTCCTCGAATTTAGGCACAAACCGCTCAAAATAACTTTCCCTAGCCCTGTCTACGTCACGGGCCGCCTCGCACAATTGCATATCCCAAGCGTCAAGCTGCTGTAGGTCAAGATTCGCCTGCTTAAGCAAAAGGTTACGGTTAGCGATACATTTTCGCGTTTTGCGCCATTGGTCGACAAATAAGGGTTCCACGTGGAACACTCCCCAGTCGAGAAAACGGCGCCGGGTTTTTGGCCCCCCTTCTAGCAAGAGAAACGAGTTTGCGTCGAGAACCTGCACAGGCAACTCTCTGGCCACTTTGTCCCAGTTTCTTTGTTTCTCGCTGTCCATATTAAGCTGCTGGCCTTTCCCTCTTGTCCGGATAAGGCCTATTTGACGGCCACTCCCTAGTTCTGCAAAGACCACTGCTTTGGCCTCTGTTTCGCTGATAAGCGTCCCTGGCTTGCTGGTTCTGAAAGAGCGGCCTGATGCCAGCAAATGGATGGCTTCCAATACACTTGTTTTCCCGCTGCCGTTTTCACCCTGAAGCAAATTAATGCCAGAACTTAATTTAAGCTCAGCTTGCAATATGTTTCTAATTGAAGTGATGCTGAGCGATTTTAGGGTGCTCATAAAACGTAGTGGCCAAGAACGTGCTAAATGTTCACTTATAGCCGCATCGGCATAACGACATAGACGGCATCGCTGCCCCCTTCTTCCGCTTCCAGCAACGCGCTGCTATTGGGGTCTGACAGGGTGATTTTAACTTTTTTGCTAGTCAGAGTTGAAAATACATCTATCAAGTAGCTTACGTTAAAGCCTATTTCTAGGGGCTCTCCGGAGTATTCCACTGATACCACTTCTTCCGCTTCTTCTTGGTCGGGATTATTGGCAAAGATCTTGAGCTCACCGTCAGCAAGGTTTACTCGAACCCCATGGTATTTTTCATTAGATAAAATAGCGGCCCTGGAAAACCCTTCACGCATTTCGAGACGATTACCAATTAAAACCAGGTCTCCTCCCTTCGGAAGAACACGGTTGTAATCTGGAAATTTGCCTTCAACTAGTTTGGAGGTGAAGGTAAACTCGGGAATTTTAGCTCTAATGTGGTTTTGCCCAAAGGTAAGGGCTATATCTCCATCATCAGAAAGTAATCGCGCTAGCTCCATAATCCCCTTCCTGGGTAGGATAAGTTGCTGATTTTCATCAATGGTATTAGACATGCCAACTACTGTTTCCATGGCTAGCCTATGCCCATCGGTAGCAACTACCCTTAAGTAATCTGTTCCTACCTCAAAGAGCATGCCATTAAGGTAGTAGCGAACATCCTGCTGTGCCATCGCGAAACTCGTGCTATCGAGTAACTCGCGGAGCTTTTTCTGGGGTATCGACAGAGAAAAAGTATCAGGTTCTTCTTCAACACCAGGAAATTCCTTGGCTGGCAGCGTAGCTAGCGTAAACCGGCTTCTTCCTGACTTTAGAATTAGCTTGCTGTCCACGAGAGAAGCCTCGATAGAGGAGCCTTCTTTAAGTGATTTGCAAATATCCAAGAGCTTCCGGGCAGGGACCGTTATTTCTCCTTCCTGGTCGACTTGATCAACGCCCACTCTCCCGACCAATTCTACTTCAAGGTCTGTGCCTGTTAGTGAGAGCTCACTATCCTTTAACACCAGAAGCACATTGGAAAGCACAGGCAGTGTTTGTCTGCGCTCGACCACGCCACTAACTATCTGTAAAGGTTTCAACAAGGCTTCACGAGAAATAACAAATCGCATTTGTTTTATTCCTTAAATATCAGCAAGTTACGTGCTATGTGGAAAGGGACCTGAGCAGATTTTTGTAATCTTCCTGAATATCAGTAGAACTATGTCTCAGCCTGTGGATTTGCTTGCAGGCGTGCAACACCGTCGTGTGGTCTCTACCTCCAAAAGCATCTCCTATTTCCGGTAAGCTATGGTTGGTCAGCTCCTTTGACAGGCTCATCGCCACCTGCCTGGGACGTGCGACTGAACGATTACGCCTCTTTGACAGCATGTCTGACATTTTGATCTTATAGTACCCAGCCACGGATCGCTGAATATTGTCAATGCTGACAAGCTTGTCTTGCAAGGCAAACAAATCCCGCAGGGCTTCTTTTATTAAGCTTGGGTCAATAGGTTCTCCTCTGAAATTCGAGTGAGCAATCACCCGCTTCAGTGCTCCTTCCAGCTCGCGGACATTGGATCTCAGCCGCTGGGCAATAAAGAGCGCTGCATCATAGGAAAGCCTTTGATTACAGAGTTCAGCCTTATTCATGAGTATCGCTGCCCGTGTCTCCAATTCAGGAGGCTCTACTGCAACAGTTAGCCCCCAGCCAAACCTAGATTTAAGCCTTTCTTCTAGACCATTTATTTCCTTGTGGAACCGGTCACAGGTCAGAATAATTTGTTGTCCGCCTTCCAATAGCGCATTAAATGTATGAAAAAATTCTTCTTGGGAACGTTCTTTCCCGGAAAAGAACTGGATATCATCAATCAGTAACGCGTCAACGGAGCGGTAAAATCGTTTAAATTCACTAATCGCATTAAGCTGCAGAGCCGAAACCATTGTGGCTACAAAAGTTTCCGAATGAAGATACACTACCTTGGCGGTCGGCTTCTTAGCCACCAGGTAGTTACCTATTGCATGCATCAAGTGAGTTTTTCCTAAGCCCACACCACCATAGATACAAAGAGGGTTATAAGCATAACCAGGGTTCTCAGCTACTTGCTCGGCAGCCGCTCGTGCTAACTGGTTGGACTTACCCACAATGAAATTCTCGAAGGTGTTTTCCCGATTCAGTGTGCCCCGGTGTCTCAGCTTCCCTTCGCTAATAATATCCACGTTCCATCTAGTCCCATCGATTTTCGGCGCAGCGCTAGCGGGGAATCGCCCTGGTCTAGGCAGTCCTTGCCCTTGGGATTTTTTCTCCGGCTCTGAGGTTGTTCCAACATTCATAGGAGGCTGGTTCGGATAAGAGTAGCCTGCGGTGACAACCTCCAAGCTAATGTTGCGCTTTCCCGAGCTCAATTCGTCTAGAATTTCGCGAATTCGGTGTAGAAATTTCCCTTTTACCCAATCCTTAATAAACTGGTTTGGCGCAAAAATACGCAACACCTCCGCTTCCGCTTGTGCTCGCAAGGGCCGTATCCAGGTATTAAACTGTTGAGAAGGGAGTTCCGCCTGTAAACACTCAATACATTTTTGCCAATCTGCTGCTGCCACTTGTTCCTCTTTTCCACTAAAAGGTTTATTTTTTTTCTACAACAATTCTAACGACTGAATATTGAGTTATCCACCGCTTAGAAAGCAAAAAAGTGGGTTTTTGAGGCGCTTTTTTNTTGTGAAAAATCAANGAGATGNGNGCTTTTTGCTGGTAATTGCCGAGTCGAAAATTGGCTCAAAAGACAACAATTTCTTCCTGCTTGTGAACAAATAAGCTGTGGATAACTTGTGGCTAAGTTTTGTGTGCCTGCTAACGCGAAATTGCCAGCTTTTCTAAAATGAGCTTGCGCTACAGCCGTTAAAAATTTCTCCCTCCTCTAGGCATTTACGTGATTGCAAGTTTAAATTAAACCATCTAGAATTCGCCCTCTTTTTCCAAACCAATGGCNATTAAATTGGGCCAAAAAGATTGGGCCTCCTGTTATGAAAAGAACATTTCAACCCAGCGTATTGAAGCGTGCTAGAACTCATGGCTTTAGAGCTCGTATGGCAACTAAAGGCGGTCGCCAGGTTCTTAAAAGAAGGCGCGCAAAAGGACGCACTAGATTATCCCCCTGAATTCTCTTTTCTCTTAATTAAGAATAGGGAGCCCCAGTGGCTGATAGCGGCTTCTCCAAAAATTTAAGGCTTCTGAATGCAGCGGAGTATGAGACTGTCTTCGAAAATGCTCAGATTAAAGCCTCCTGCCATTACCTTCTTGTGCTTGCTATCAGCAATCACGGCCCAAGACCCAGGCTTGGTATGGTAATAGCCAAGAAACATGTTTCTAGCGCAGTGCAACGAAACCGTATAAAACGACAGATTCGAGAGTCGTTTCGTCACATTGCTGAAAAATTACCTGGGATGGATTTGGTTGTGCTCGCTCGGAANGATGCTGATAAACTCGACAATAAAGAGCTCGCTTCAAANCTGAATATATTATGGAAGGATATAGCCAACAGTTGTTGATCTTAGCCGAAAAAGATATTCACTAATGCTAAAGACTCTGCTTATACGATTAATTACCTTTTACCAGCTCACTCTCAGCTTGCTGATTGGCAATGATTGTCGTTTCTATCCCACGTGTTCCCAATACACTAAAGAAGCGATAGAAAAACACGGCTCAATAAAAGGGTCCTGGCTTGGTGTACGTCGAATCTGCAGTTGTCATCCATGGCATGAAGGCGGGGTTGATCNTGTGCCTGATGTAGAGGAGGCCTCGAAATAATGGCCTCAAGTCAAGCAACATGAATATGACGAAATTCTCACTCTACGCTGCTCTCGCTGTTATCAGTTACCTGATGCTGTTGGCCTGGAACGAAGATTATCCTCAGGTCGTGGATTTTGGTGCTCCGGCACCTAGCCCNGTGCCATTAATTTCGCCGCCCGAGAATACAACGGTAACTGATATCCCAACACAGCTGCCAGATTCACCGGCAGCNCCGTCGCCCAATGAATCAGTTACTGTTTCGGAGCCCACTACCAACATTTCGTCAACTAATGTTATTTCAGTGTCAACTGACACTTTAGAAATCGATATCGATTTGATCGGTGGCGATATTACATACTTAGCCCTGCCAAAGCACCTCAGACAATTAGATGTTTCAAATGACCCCTTTGTGCTATTGGAGTCTTCTCCGGGGCGAAGCTATGTGGCACAAAGCGGGCTTATTGGGCGTGATGGTATCGACAATACAGGAAGGGCTTTCTACAGCTCAAATGCCACCAGCTATAGGATGGANGAAGACGAAGGCTCTCTCACCGTTGACCTCTTTACGGAAACTGATGGAGGCCTCCCGGTAATAAAGCGGTTTGGTTTCAACCGCGACAGCTATGTGATCGATATTAGTTTCATCGTAGACAATCAATCTAGCGCAGAATGGCAGGGTAACGCATTCGGCCAAGTNAAACGCNATGTCTTCGATGATCCCAGTGTCGCTGGCTTTTTCCAACGTAGCTATCTGGGTTTTGTCTCGACGTCAGAAGACGATCCGTATATGGAATTCGCTTTCGAAGATATAGAAGAGCGCACCGAAAGCATAGAAATGAATGGAGGCTGGATAGGCTTCAGTCAAAAGTATTTCCTTTCGGCCTGGATTCCAAGCACGGAGACGACCAATAGGTTTACCACGAGAACAAACAATGTAAACGAGTACTTCGGCGAATTCACCAGCTCTTCGTTTACAGTGCCAGCACAAACCATTGGCGAACAAGCAATCCAATTTTACGCGGGGCCAAAAGATCAATACTCGCTAGCAGAGATCTCGCCTAACCTAGAATTAAATGTTGACTATGGCTTCCTATGGTTCTTAGCGAACCCGATATATTGGTTGCTCACCCAGATAAATTCGATAATCGGTAACTACGGAGTTTCCATTATTATTCTTACGTTTATCGTCAAGGCATTGCTCTTCAAGCTATCTGAAAAGCAGTTTCAGTCAATGGCAGGAATGCGCCGTCTTATGCCTAAAATGCAGCAANTTAAAGANAGCTATGNCGATGACANAATGAAANNACAACAAGCGACCATGGCCCTNTACAAGAAAGAAAAGATAAANCCTCTCGGNGGGTGNNTGCCCTTGCTNGCCCAGATGCCNGTNTTNATNGCATTGTATTGGGTCCTTCTCGAGAGCGTGGAGNTAAGACACGCTCCCTTTGTGTTCTGGCTAAATGACCTGTCAGTCAGAGATCCNTTCTTTGTGTTGCCGCTGCTAATGGGCATCACCATGTTTTTACAAATGAGGCTTAACCCTCCCCCTGCCGATCCCATGCAGGCGAAGATTATGCAATTCATGCCAGTAATGATGACCGCGATGTTCTTGTTTTTCCAGTCCGGCCTGGTACTGTATTGGCTAACTAACAGCGTGCTGGGAATTTTACAGCAGTGGTATATAACAAGAAAAATTGAAGCCAGCTACGAAGCAAAAAAGGCAACCTGAGCCCGCCTCAACAGTGGCCTCTTCCTTTCCTGCTGAACGCCAATGCCAGCAATTGAAACTGACACAATCTGTGCAATAGCAACGCCTGTCGGGAGAAGCGGCATTGGCATTGTCCGTCTGTCTGGTCCAGACGTTGCCAAAGCCTGCGAAGAGATTCTCGGTTTTTTACCCTCTCCCCGGCACGCTCATTATTGCGATTTTCTTGATGCTGATCAGACGGTAATAGATCAGGGCGTCGCTATTTACTATCAAAGCCCAGATTCGTTTACCGGGGAGGACATCCTTGAGCTCCAGGGTCACGGTGGTGTTTATGTTCTGAATGCTGTCCTTGAAAGAGTGCTTTTGCTAGATATTCGCCTGGCCGGCCCGGGTGAATTTTCAGAGCGCGCGTTTCTGAATGATAAGATTGACTTACTGCAGGCAGAAGCGATTGCCGATCTCATCGATGCCAACTCCAAACAAGCAGTCCAATCTGCCATGCGCACTTTGAGGGGCCAATTTTCAGAGTTAGTGCACCACCTGGTAACAATGCTAACGACTATTCGCGTCAGCGTAGAGGCGGCCATAGATTTTTCGGACGAAGATATAGATTTGATGGCCGACGCGAAGGTTGAGGAATCAATAGAAGAAACACTTAACCAGATCTCTGGGGTATATGCCCAGGCCCAGCAGGGCGCTTTACTCAAAGACGGGCTGCAGGTTGTTATTACCGGGATACCAAATGCTGGAAAATCCAGTCTGTTGAATGCCCTGTCTGGTATTGATAGCGCTATCGTTACTGATATCCCCGGCACTACCCGGGATCTATTAAAGGAAGAAATCTCCATTGATGGAATGCCAATTCATATTATTGACACAGCGGGTCTCAGAACCAGCGATAACATTGTTGAAATAGAGGGGGTAAAACGCACGCATGGCGCTATTGAAACAGCAGACCAGATTTTATTAGTCTTTGACTGCACTGCCCCTGAACAAGATGTGGATAAGGTGTTACAACCACTCAATCTTGCAGAGAAGAGCGCAGATTCAATTGAATCAATTCTTACTCGTTGTACGCTGATTTATAACAAAATTGACTTGCTGGACAACGCACCAAGTAAAGATACTATCCTGTATAAAAACAAAGAGCTTTCCAAAATCCATCTTTCAGCTAAACAGGGCACAGGAATCGGCATGCTTCGCGATCATCTGAAAACCTGTGCTGGATTCAGGCCAACTGAGGAAACAGCATTTGTAGCACGAGAGCGACATCTGGCAGAGCTTAAAAAGGCCGAAAAACTTATAAAAAACAGCCTTCTACAGCTTAGTAAGGGCTCACATCTTGAATTGGTCGCTGAGGATTTAAGGTTGGCTCAGAACCATTTAAGCACCATTACTGGGGAATTCACTAGTGACGACTTACTCGGTGAGATCTTCTCAAGTTTTTGTATTGGAAAGTAAGGTTATCAACAGGATCCTACATACATTGACATTATGTTGACAAGTAAGCAAATATACTTGATATGTAGTGGATAAAATTTGCGATCCTATTCCCGAAGTGAGAGACCATCTAGTTATGCACATTTAATTCAGACCTTATGGTTAGGCTACTAAGTGGTTTCCTCTGTAGTTATCATTAATGCAAGCGCTTGTCTTCAATGTATTTATCAGGCTTTTCAACAGATAACAGTGTCCCCTATAACAACAACATATATACCTTCTTATATATAATCTTATATATCTATATATAAATATATAATATGTATAAGTGAAGAATTACAAAGAAATTCGCTTACACCCTTTGGTAGTCTATATACTTCAATGCCCTGATTAGAGGCTCAATATTTCTTATGCNTAGCAAGACTCAATACGACGTCATCGTCATTGGTGGAGGACATGCCGGTACAGAAGCTGCCCTCGCAGCTGCGCGCCTAGGCGCAAGCACTCTATTGGTGACTCACAGCATAGAGACTTTGGGGCAGATGTCATGCAATCCAGCTGTTGGGGGTATTGGGAAAAGCCACTTGGTAAAAGAAGTTGATGCTCTTGGTGGAGCGATGGCACGGGCGGTAGATCAAGCTGGTATCCATTTCCGCATTTTAAACAGGAGCAAAGGGCCCGCTGTTCGGGCTACTAGGGGGCAGGCTGACCGCGCCCTCTACAAGGCAGCAGTCCGCCGGATTCTTGAAGGCCAAAACAACTTAACATTGTTTCAGCAAGGCGTTGATGACCTGATTATCGAATCAGACGTAATTAAAGGCGTTGTGACCCAGATGGGTCTGGAAATTCGGTCAAAGAAAGTTGTACTTACTACGGGAACTTTCCTAGGAGGGAAAATCCATATCGGGATGGATAACAAACCTGGTGGGCGGGCTGGAGATCAGCCTTCTATAGCGCTCGCAGAGCGGCTTAGAGAGTTACCGTTTAAAGTTGATCGGCTCAAAACCGGCACACCTCCTCGAATAGATGGAAAGACCGTAGATTTTTCGGTTATGCAACCGCAGGAAGGGGATACTCCTGTGCCCGTTATGTCCTATCTGGGCCAGGAATCAGATCATCCCCAACAAGTGAATTGCTACATCACCTCAACCAATGAAGCTTGCCATGACATTATTCGCAGCGGACTGGATCGCTCTCCGATGTATACCGGCATTATTGAAGGAACTGGACCTAGATACTGCCCATCTATCGAAGACAAGGTAATGCGGTTTAGCGAAAAAGCCTCACACCAGATATTTGTGGAGCCAGAAGGATTGGACACCAATGAGTTGTATCCGAATGGAATTTCTACTTCGTTGCCATATGACGTGCAAGTGAACATGGTTCACCAGATAAAGGGGTTCGAGAATGCTCATATTACCCGCCCAGGGTATGCCATCGAATATGATTTTTTCGACCCTCGGGACTTGAGGTATTCTCTGGAAACTAAATTTGTCGAAGGGCTTTATTTTGCGGGGCAAATAAATGGCACAACTGGTTATGAGGAGGCGGCAGCGCAAGGGCTACTGGCAGGATTGAATGCAGGATTAGCTGCACGCGGCGAAGAGTCCTGGTGTCCGCGTCGTGACCAGGCGTATATAGGAGTCTTGGTTGATGATCTGATAACACTAGGCACCAACGAACCCTATCGCATGTTTACCAGCAGAGCGGAGTACCGCTTAATCTTGCGAGAAGACAATGCTGATTTACGCCTTACACCCAAGGGCCGAACTCTTGGGCTCGTTAATGACCGGCGGTGGGAATTTTTCTCTGAGAAACAGGAACGCATAGAGCGTGATCTCGCGCGCTTGCGCAACACGTGGGTGCTACCAAAAAGCAAAGAAGCAACACAGGTTAACCCCTTATTAGAAAAACCTATTTCCCGGGAGCATAGCTTGGCTGATTTGCTTGCCAGGCCAGGAGTGGAGATTCAACCGTTGTTAGAAGCGGCGCTATCGGGGAAAGCACCTGTGCCAGCAAATTCGCTTGAGAGGCAAGCCCAAAAGCAGATAGAGATCCAGGTTAAATACCAAGGTTATATTGATCGGCAATCTACAGAAATTGAACGACGGAAAAAGCAAGAGAATACAGGCCTTCCACCGGAATTTGATTACGAGCAAATACCGGGTTTGTCAAACGAGCTGAAAGAAAAGCTCGTAGAAGCGAGACCTGAAAATATTGGACGAGCATCTCGAATCCCGGGAATGACGCCGGCAGCGATTTCTCTGCTGTTGATTTACCTGAAGAAATACCAAACCCC
>NZSI01000053.1 GCA_002696685.1 Chloroflexota bacterium
ATCATTTCCTCTAGGCNTATCCGCAAGCGAAAATACGATTGAAGGAATCTCTAGCAGTAATTACCATTCGGACGATGCACCACCAAGGTACAAAATTGCTTTAATAGGCGGATTATCAGGGACCCAAGAGTGCCACGATGTTTACCTCACAGGCATGGCAGTGTTACCTAAGTTATCAGATGATATTGGATTTATTGCCTCAGATCTCTCCTCCTCGCATTCCCCTGTGAAGGATCAAATTTTTCCGCCCGAAGGTGGATTTTTCTTCGATAGGGATTCCGTAGAATCCCGGTATGCTTGGAGATGGCTTACCATGGAGTCTCCTGACNTAGTCATCGAATTGCGACATGGTGAAATCACTAGCATCATTCAGTCTGAAAGCTACACTGAGAGAGAAAAAGGGTCTTTACTGGGAGAAATATCGGCGGGTGTCGGACCCACCCCTGGTTCGATCCCTTCTGTCCGGATAACTGGAACCACTGAGACGGTGAAAGACCAATTGCTACAAACTATAAAAAATGTTTCTGAAAATTCTCCGTCGCATTCATCTGCATGGTTAGAGCTTGAGCAGCGTTCCTCCAGAAGTCCACTCGAGGCTGCAACAATACTGGGGAATATATATGGCTACAAGCTCGACGAGCCAATCAACTACGTCCAGGGAGTGGCAATTAGTGGCCGATTGAGACTACATAATATCTCCAAAAGCACACCAAATCCTTCAGAACAAATTGGCGGTCTTGTCAATTTCCTTACAACATATGAGGGATTTGAAAGAAATAATAAATCGGGACCTAACCTTGCTGCTGTCTGCTGGGCACCAGAACTAGCTGAGGAGACCGGTGAAAATGTTTGGAATAAATTACTNCTCGACGCTGCCAATACTTACGAAACCGTAGAGAGAGGAATTTCCCCTTCACCATGTCATCCTGACTTTGGCTGCGAAGATATGTTTTTCATATCCGCCGTATGTGGCAGGGCATTCAAACTTACTAATGATTCTAAGTTTATTCGTAAATTCGTTGATTTTTTGCTGGAGTCTNGTGTTCAGCAAGAAAACGGATTGATGTGGCACTGCCGGTCCGCCCCCTTTTTCTGGGGACGTGGAAATGGGTTTGCCGCCCTGGCCTATTCTGAGGCTCTCACTTACATCCCGGATAATCATCCAGATCGATCTACGNTAATAAAAACTCACACACGACACCTCGAAGGCCTATGTGGCCTGCAATTGCCTAACGGAATGTGGACACAGCTATTGGACTTTCCGGGAACATACCAGGAATTATCAGCAACATGCATGATAGGTTACGCGTTAGCCAGAGGTATCCGGAAAGGTTGGCTCGATGATTCATTCAGAGATACCGTAGAAAAAGCCTGGCAGGCGACAAATATACGAATATCCNATGATGGAGATCTTGTGGATGTCTGTACAGGCACGGGTTTTCAGGCCAATCGGTCAGATTATCTATATCGGGCTGCCGAATATGGATACGATGACAGGGGCGGTTCAATGGCTATCTGGTTCGCAGTAGAGATGGAAAAATTATATCGGGCACGTCCGCTTAATTAACACAATTGTTCAGCTCGATTTGAATTCCTTATTTCCCAAAATCTACAGATAAAAATAAGTAATTAAAACCAACTCGTTACAGGAGAATAATATGGATATTGGTGTGGGGTTAGATCCAACTCTGGGCCTTGACTTAGAACAACAATTCGAACTTTCAAGAGAATCTGCAANACTTGGATTTCAAAGTATATGGACGCCGGAAGGAACAGGGGAAGATTCATACCATATGTGTCTGATGAGATGGGCGGCTACATGCGACGTGATAGAAGGCGGCATTGAAACAGGTATTGCTGTATCCCCAGTTATGTGGCGAAGTCCCATGGCATTCGCAATGACAGGGGGCACTGTGAGTAAGATAACCAATGGTAAATTCATAATGGGTATTGGAGCGGGCGGTGCTTACCGTCCAGACGTCAGGAAATCCATAAATATGCCCAACGTCTCAGCGCTAGGTATGATGAGGGATTACCTTGAAATAATTACTCAACTTGTCCAGGGAGAAAAGGTTAATTACGAAGGAGCTGTCGAGACCCTTATAAACTCAAGGCTTGGAATCAGACCTTCTCCTAAAACCCCAGTCTACCTGGGAGCTCTTGGTCCAAAAATGTTGGAATTAGCCGGAGAACTCGCCGATGGCGCATCTTTAAACTGGTGTGCTCCTGAACAAATAACGTGGAGTAGGAAGAAAATAGAGATTGGTGAGAAAAAATCGGGTCGCCAGAAAGGCTCCGTGAAGGTTGCAGAATACATACGCATCTGCGTCGACGAAGATGAGGAAAAAGCCCGAGTCGCTCTCGCAAAAGCTACTATGCATTATGCTTTGGGACCAGTCGTGCCGACTGATCGAGAAAGAACTTTTGGCTACAGGGCCCACTTTGAAAGAATGGGCTTTACGTCAGAACTCGCTGCACTCGACGAAATGAGGGAAAAAGGAGCCTCAAACGACGAGGTTGCAGACGCATTCCCTGAAAATATATTGCGATCAGTAGCCTATTTTGGAAAGTCAGAAAATGCTGCCTCTGAGTTTGCCAGGCTTTCTGAAGGTCTCGATAACGCTATAGTGCGGGTTGTATCGTCAAGACCAGGAACAGTAGAGGGAACTCTTGANGTGATGAATGCCTGCTCTCCTGTCGAAGTGAGGAAACATTTAAAATAATGCCAGACATGTTGAGCATAGGTGAATCCATGATAGAGCTTTTCTCAGAAGAGCCCATGGACAGAGCCGAAACTTTCACGAGGTCTGTGGCAGGTGACAGCCTTAACATTATCGTTGCTGCCAGCAGATTAGGAACCAGCACTGGGTATATAACCAAGCTGGGCAATGACCCTTTTAAAGCTTATCTCCTAGATACTTTCACTTCGGAAGGAATAGATACAACCCACGTTTTGTCTAGCGACGGATTTAATGCAGCACATTTTGTCACTGTCATGCCTGATGGAGACAGGGAGTTTGTTTACTACAGAAGTGGAAGTGCCCCATCAACCATAAAACCAAAAGAACTAAATCCTGAATATATATCTGACGCAAAGATTATGCATTGCAGTGGCATCGCTCAGGCCATTTCATCAAGCTCACGGGCGGCAGTGCTCGCTGCCGCACAAATTGCCCAATTGAACGGAGTGCTCGTCTCCTACGATCCAAACTACAGGCATCAACTTTGGGATCCTTCTGAAGCAAGAGAAGCTATGGAAGAGCTCATGCCCTACGTCGATATATTTTTGCCAAGCGCACCTGCTGATTCCAAGGCACTGTTCGAAACTGATAACCCTCAGCAGGTCATTCTCGAAGCAAATCTTAGGGGAGTCGAAACTGTGGTAGTGACTCTTGGAGAAGATGGGGCACTAATAGGAACTGCAAATGAGGTAATGCGACTAGAGCCTCTGCCAGCAGGGCCCGTCATCGATACAACTGGGGCGGGAGATTCCTTCAAAGGTGGATTTATTCATGGATTCCTTGAAGGAAAGTCCATTCTAGAGTCAGCTCTGATAGGCAACGTATGTGCCGGAATAACCATTACTGGAAGAGGGGCACTTGGTCCAATGCCTTACCGAGATGAAGTGTATGACAAGGTTAGAAATTTAAGCTAGCGGAGATACCCAAATATGAATGTACAGGAAAATGTACAATTCCTTATTAACAGCCTAGACCAGATACCCCCATGCGGCGGCTGCGGGATGCGGTGGAGCACAGGAGATTACGAATGCCCTCACTGTGGGGAGGATCTCGATGAAAATCTCACGGCCTGGGCGGAATCAGTTCTTAAACATTTTCCTACCCAGACCTGAACAAATAACTAGCTATTTGTAGCTATGAAGTGGCCCAGTCAACACCATTCAAAACAAGTTTTTGAAACCCTTCGTTCTGATGACTCTTTCCATCATGACCTAAAAGAGTAACAAATACTTTCCCAGACCCATACGATCGTGTCCACGCCAGAGGAAAAGTTCCCCCTACCATTTCAATTTCTTCCGCTCCTGCCCTGTTACGGCTATATGATCCACCATCAAACTCAGCCGATAAAAAGACGTCATTGCCATCCCTGTAATCAATATTCATGTAGAGTTCGTCGTCAGTTTCAAAATCTGACAACCCCAAGGCCCCTGGGTGGGTATCATTCTTAACATTCACAGTAAATTGTCCGTAGGGCGGGTGAAAACTTTGACCCATTACCCAGCCACCCCCGGTAATATCCCCGTATCCATTCCAGGTATCAGGAACACACCCAGAAATATGTATACAAACAAACCCTTTACCGGAACTAATAAAGTTTTTTAGAGATTCTTGCTGCGACCCGTCTAGGGCTATTTCCCCTTCCCTCAATGTATTGAAGACCAAAGCGTCCGACGAATCTAATGTACCATCGGTCAATGCCTCTGCATCTTCTCTGAGTGTGACGTCGTGCCCAGCAGACTCCAAAAACCCTTTTAGAACGGGCGTAGACTCTTCATAGGGGTGGCTACCGCCACTCATTAGCAAAAGTTTCATTGGTTTCCTCCTATCAAACTTGAACTTTAAATTTTTAAACCCTTTGGTTCCATTGGATCATGCTACTACGATCCTATTCAATGGAGCGGAATCAGTCCGCCCACCTCCGTACATACGATTAATATTTTGATAACTCTGGGCCTCTAGTAAACGACCTTTGAATGCTGGGTGATCTGCGTTATATCTATGAGAGCGAAATACCATATTGGTCGGATCTCCTGTCCTGAGATCTGGGCATTGGAATGGGTTTATATATTCCCAAACGACATCTCCTTCACGAGTAACTTCAAACATCCTTCCAAACGCACCTTCACATATATGGGTGTTCCCATTAGGTAGTCTCTCGGCACTACTTATATGGAAACTGAAAAAAGCCATAGCAGGGGTTTCAGTGTATTCCCACTCAATTTCATTATTACTCGGATTAACTTCTATAATTCTTGATCTGTCTGCACCACGAGAATGGCTGCCATTGTCAAATATCTGGATATTACCGTTATCTAGAAATGTTGGGTGGTGCTGATGCCAAACATTCCCGGGTCCCCATTTCCATAAAAATTTTCCAGTATCCCTACTAAGTATCCCTACAGTACTGGTATTACGAAAGCTAACAAGAAAATCACCTTCAGGTGTGAGATTTAGACAATTGGCGTGTGTCCACTCCCTGCGGTGCTCTAAGGAACATATGACATCCTCCCCAAACGACAGAGCTTCAGAAATATCCCATTCATTCACTGTATCACCACTGGGGGATACCTCTCTAATTATGTCTCCAAGTATTCTTGGTGGATCATCCTCCGAAGTATGTCCTCCCTTAACTTTCTGAGTGGTTTCTTCATCCAATTCCTTAAACAATAGGGCAACGGTGTTTCCGTTTTCCATACGTGCAAAATCGTGATGAAGCATAGGATCATCATAGCGCCAGACAACATTACCATCCCAATCGAGCTCAATGAGAGCACTTGAAGATCCTCCCAGGTTGTGCACCACCTCGACATCTGTTGGAGGCCTTGTCCTGCACAGAAGATTACCTTTGGGTATCAGGTAGGCGTAAACAATGCCTTCGTCGCTGTGCCACCTGTGTACAACATTCCCATCAACATCAAGTAGTGTCGCATGATCGCCACCGTTGGTGGTGAAGAGTGTGTATCCTCCGTATGACTCGGAGGATGTATAAATCAACCCTACCGGGTGATGGACAGATCTTCCCATGAGGTTCTTATATCCCAGACTTATTTGATGAGAGGTGTGTCATCTCTGTTCGCCCATTCTCCCATCGATCCATCGTAGTTTCGAATTCTTTCGTAGCCCAGCAGATGAAGTACAAACAGTCCGTGCGCCGCACGGATGCCACCCTGTCAATAGGTGACGACTTCCTTTTCGGGAGTGACCCCGGCTTCCGACAATATCTGGTTGATTTCCTCAGCCGATTTGAAAGTTTGATAACGATCGGTATTTACGAAATTTAGCCACTCCACATGCACAGACCCAGGAATTCTGCCAGCCCTAGAATTCCCTCTGTCATTTCTTCCATTCCATTCCCCATCTGATCTGACATCTAGAAATAAGGTATCCCCATCTTCTATTCTTTCGATTGCCCGATCTAAACTGCAAACAAGATCATCTTGTGTTTTCGGAGTAAAAATAGCGTCTCCGGGAACATTCGAGTCAACTGAAACAGCTCGACCTTCGTCAAACCACTTCTTCCATCCACCATCAAGCACTTTAGCGTTAGCATGCCCATAATAATTTAAAACCCACCAGAACCTAGTCGCCCAAAGACTACCGTTGCTGTCGTAGGAAATTACAGTTGTACTGTCATCTATACCCATGCTTTCAAAAATATCTTTAGCTACATTGGGTTCTGCCACTAATGGATGACCTTTCGGATCATTAGCATAATCTGGATGCTTGATATAGTGGTGCACTTTTATACCAACAGCCCCTTTTATGTGTGCTCTTTGATAGGAATCAAACATGTCACAATCCACGATCACTAAATCTGGGTCGTCCAAATGGGCACCTAGCCATTCTGTCGTCGCTAAAACATCCGAATTAACAAAATTTGAAGAGGACAACACAAAACCCCCGATATCAATTTACTAGCCTAATTTTTGGAGCCATTCAATTGACTGGATAAAGGATAAACCAGTCAAGAAAGTGGCGGGAGTATAACACAGGAAACAAACGTCAATTTGTTGGCCCGTTACCTTTTGAAAGGACGTGAAACCTTTAAATATGGAATTATGTCAGAAGTTAGTATTTCCAAGTGTTCCATATGATCGAAAACGGGGTTAAACATTAACATTTCCGCTCCCGAGTCCAAAACATCTTGCATACCTGATATACATTTTTCTGCTGAGCCCCAAACAGACACTTTCTCGGCAAGGTCACGGTTCCCGTAGTGAGAACCAAACCAGTCAGTAAGTCTCTTTAGTGCACGGTTCTCATCATCATCGACAGCCACATAGACTCGCTTGGATATGGTGAATTTACTTCTATCCTTTCCAAGCCTATTTAACTGTGACCTAACAATCTGACAATGATCTCTAAATTGGCTGGTCGAGGTAGAGCCAGCCCCCATCCATCCCTCACCTCTGCTAGCAGATCTTTTTAAAGCTGCTTCGTGTCTGCCACCAAACCATATTGGCGGTCTTGGTTTTTGGACAGGCAAAGGAAGCATAGAAATATTTTCGAAGTCCCAAAATTCCCCGTGGAAAGAAGCTTTTTCTTGAGTCCATAACTTTTCTAAAACACTAAGGCATTCGTTGAAATGCCTCACTCTTTTTTCGCTTGGTGCTCCCAGCAGGGAATAAGTGTCAGGACGACCACCCAATGCATACCCAAGGATTAGTCGACCACCTGACAGATGATCCAATGTGCCAAGTTCTTTCGCAAGAATGAATGGATTTCTAGTTGTAGCAATTATTACAGCAGTCCCTAGACGTATGTCTTTTGTGATTGCAGACAAATAACTTAGAAGGTTTATTGGTTCGAGAGAATTGGCATCACCAATGATTTTCTCTTGCACCCATAAGCTTTCATACCCTAATGTTTCAGCTCTCGTTGCAAAACGTCTAACCAGGTCCAGGTCTGGGGGATCTTCTGTAAAAACCTGCGGTACAGATATGCCAAAGGAAATTTTCGATTTAATACTAGTCATAAAACCCACATTATGCGTAAAACAGCTTCAGTATCATGGTAATTAATTCATTCTGAGACCACCGGAAACATTAATGGCTTGCCCAGTGATATTATGGGCGTCATCAGAGGCCAGAAATGCCGCCAATTTCCCTATATCCTCTGGTGTTTGCTCTTTCTTCATCGGAATACTGACCTCGACACTCTTCTCAAATTTTTCTCTCCCTGTCAAACCCTCAAAGTGAGCATGGTCAAAGTCAATAAATGGGGGTCTATCAATAAGGTGTTCAAATAAAGGGGTCCATAGTAATCCAGGACAAATTGCATTTACGTTTACCTGGTAGGGTGCCAGCTGGAGCGCATGAGACTGAGTCCAACTGACCACAGCAGCCTTTGATGCATTGTAGTGCGGTATTCCTGTATTCCCTTGCCGGGCTGCGATAGAGGCGATATTGATTATCTTTCCTTTTTTTCTGTTTTTCATATCCGTTTCTACCGCTTGGGAGACATTAACTACTCCCATTAAGTTAATTTCTATAACAGTTTTCCAATCATCGTCACTTGGTATACGCCGGGTCCACCAACCATCTGCTCCTACGACGCCAGCGTTGTTAACCAGAATATCAATGGTTCCCAATCTATCAATTAGGTCTGATGCTACAGACTGAGCGGAGTCTTTACTGGTTACGTCGAGAAAAATCGAATTCGATCTATTTCCCGACTTTCTTATTTCACTGGCAACTAGCTGAGCTGATTCTAGATCGACGTCGCTTACAACAACGTTAGCCCCCTGAGCAGCAAGGACGATCGCTATCCCTTTACCGATTCCATTGGCTCCTCCGGTTACTAAAGCATTTTTCCCATTAAGATTAATCAAAGCTATGTCTCCCTAAGTACTCCTTTAAATTGCTGTCATCTCCAGTGTTCTGGAACTATCGGAGAAGCGTCCTTTCCAAACATTTCGCCTGTTATCCAGTTTTCTGCAAACATCCCATCTTTGAAACTGGATCTTTCTGACTCGTGAAGAGTTATCTCTCCAGAGATTGATTCTTCCAAATCAGAAAGTACATCGGGTGAATATATGCCACTCTCGTGGTCTGCCATTATCAATGTATTGGCAGTGACAGACTGAGTATGCCATCTCAGGTTATAGTGCTCTAGTATTGACCCAACCATGTCTAAATCTGAAGGGTTTGAACGAATATAATCCCCAAATTCGGCCAAAGGATAGGAGTCTGCTCTGTCCATAGATTCGATAGGATCAAATAAATATGCCGGCGTTGAAATGACCTGAGTAAATGAGTCATGCAAGGCGGCGGCAAGAATTGCATTATCATTCCCCCAAGCCACTACTCTGTTCTTATCTACCTCTGGTCTCGTCATTATGTAGTCAGCACCTCTTATCGTGTCAGCGACGATACCCCTATAGACATATGTTTCGGGGCTTTCTATGCCGTCAGTAAGCTGGCCTGGATACATCGCTGCATAGGGACTGTCTGAATTTCGCATACCGCGACAAGCAAGGGAAAATGTTATATACCTGCTACGAATCTCATTCGAAGTACCCTGGGGAATGATTTCTAGAACACTTGCATTTTTGGGTACGTAGTAGATTACCGGAAACGGACCGTCACCTTTGGGAATACTGAGATATCCAAAAAGTCTGTAGGGGCCGATACTGGAAAGTCTGACTCCATATAGATTTGCAAAATCCGTGGAACGCATTGGAATTCGTTCCACCTCAGGAGCAATAGGCACTTCAGCCAGTTCCTTCCCAACGGTGTACCAAAAGCTGCCAAAATCCGAAGGTCTGGTTTTAGACATTTTCTACTCCTGACCTAAATGCTTGCCCAAGAATTCATCCACCACTTTGGAATGAATGTATCGGCCGGCCTCATGCCCGTGCCCATCATATTCATAAAGCATCTTGTTTACACTACCGATCTGATTAAACAACGCATACCCAGTTTCCGGTGGGCAAACATTATCTTGTAACCCGATATTCACGATAATAGGACACTTGATCTTGTCTGCAAACGAGATGCCATCAAAATAAGAGAGCGTCTCTCCCACTATCTGTCGACTCTCTGGATTAGATCTCAAGTAATCGTTTATTTCCTCGTATGGATAAGTATGAGTCAGCTCAATAGCATCCATATAGCCGCACAGGTATGGCGCGCCGGCCGCAGCAGCCTTCACTTCCTCCCTCATTGCTGCTGTAGTGATCGTGAGTCCCCCTCCCTGACTGCTGCCAGTCACACCAATCCTTTCGGAGTCAACTTCCTCTCTAGCAAGCAAAAAATCAATTCCTCGCCAGGCATCACAATAGAACCCTCTGTATGAATATGTATTTCTGTCGACTATTCCGTAAGTAAGTAGTCCTGGATATCCAGGGTCAAACTGCGACCTGCTCCTTACTTTACCCCTAGGGTTTACAGAGAGACAGGCATAACCTTTTCTGGCCCACTCTCTCGGTATGGGGGGATCACTTTGGTAGCCGGGGACCAACAGGAGACCGGGAAGATTGCCTGAATGATTCACGGGAACTGCATACCAACCAGATACCCTGATATTATCCAGGCTATTGAAGTAAACCTCGTAAACCGAGATATCCTTGGTAGACCTAAGTTCATCTAAAACACAGCTGATGCCAATATCTATTTTCTCTAGAGTCTTAATAACCTCTTCCCAGTACAAATCAAAATCTTCCGGTTTTTCAACCTTGCATGTGTAGTTAGGATCAGGCGCCATAAATTGTGTCCCCCATCAGGTGTTGATCTGGATTTTACCTGCACCAATTGTCACGTCAACGCTCCCAGAAATCTCAACAGCAATATAATTTGAGTCAATTGCATTCGTTAATGATCAACAATCTACCGAAAAAACTATATAAAAATGAAAATGATTTTCCCTAACAGCTTAATTCCAGCAGGCAAATCGGGAAGATCAAGCACGCTTTTTTGGTCAGCACTTTTTATCATCTTAGTCCTTGGAGCGCTCCTAAGGATTTATGGCATTTCTTGGGATGAAGGTTTTTCATATACCCCCCATCCAGATGAGAGGGCAATCCTAATGAAAACCGGGGAAATAAATTTCCCGCCTCTCGATGACATTGGAAGCCTGTTCGACCCCGAGAAAAGTTCATGGAACCCAAAGTGGTTCCCATACGGATCATTCCCGATATATCTGTTGAGATCTGTAGAGGGAATAATCTCAAATTTCAGTGGGCATGAAATTCATGATTTAAGAGTCATAGCAAGATCCCTCTCCGTTTTAGCCGATCTGGGAACTATTCTAGGAATAGCCATGTTGGGTAGATCAGCATTCGGTAATCGAGTGGCTATTCTTGCTGCTGGACTTGTTTCGATATCAGTCATCCACATCCAACTCGCCCATTTTTTTGCCTTCGATACTTTTCTAGCTTTCTTTTGCGTTTGGACATTGTTCTTTCTTTTGAAAGTTTTTCGAACGGGAAAAACATCAGTATCTGTCATTGCCGGAATTTTAATAGGCCTTGGATTAGCATCAAAAATCAGCCTTATGCCAATTCTTGGTGCTTATATATTCGCCCATTTACTCCATGTCTCCACAGTATCAATAGCTTTAGGAGTTAAAGAGTCTGTCATGACTCGGACAATAACCTCTGCTATCTGGGGGTTTATTGCTTTAGGGCTCACTTTTGTAGTCGTAGAACCATACGCAATCTTAGATTGGGGGCGTTTTACGCATGACATCAAAGAACAATCGGATATGGTCAGGAGAATTAGTGACTACCCGTACACCCGGCAATACATAGATACAACGCCTTATCTGTACCAGCTAATACAATTAGGTAGGTGGGGATTAGGTTGGCCTTTGGCACTGCTATCTATCCTGGGAGTTGGTTGGGCTTGTTTCAAAGGAACATCCCCAAAGGCATGCCTTGTGTTCTTGCTCTTTGCGGTGATAATTCCAGCGGTTATTCTCATACTCAATAACTCCATTTTCTATGTGCTTATCGCAGTGACCATCAGCCTTGGTTGTCTTCTGGTCACTTCATTTTTTAGAAATGAATCAGATCGAGTTTCGATTCTTCTTCTATCGTGGATTATTCCATACGTTCTAATTACAGGTAGCTTTGATGTAAAGTTCACCAGGTATGCATTACCATTCATACCATTAACCACGCTTTTTGCCTCTGCGTTCCTTGTCCACTGGGCAACCTCTAGCTCCAACCGTAAAAGGTTCACTGGTGTTACAACTCTCGCAATCACAATACTCATCACTGGGCTATGTGCTATTTCATTGGTTTCAATTTATTCGGAAAAACATACGGGTGTTCAAGCTTCTGAGTGGCTGAACGATAATGCTCCGTCAGGCTCTCAGATATTGAAGGAGCACTGGGAGGAAGGACTTCCCAACTTGAGAAATTTTTCTGTCGAAGAACTCGCAATATATGAGACAGACAGCAAATTCAAAATTCAAAAAATATCTGAAAAACTATCTAACAGCGACTACTTGGTCATCTATAGCAATAGACTATACGGAACAGTAACACGGCTAAAAGACCGCTACCCACTTATGATCGGGTACTACAATGCACTCTTCACGGGGCAATTGGGTTACGAACCCGTATTTATAGGCACTTCTCATCTAAATCTAATGGGATTTTCTTTCAAAGAAGATACATTCACCAGACCTAACCTCCCGGATCCAGGAATACTCCACGGTCAAGACAGCTCCAAGGGTCTGAACGCTGGGTTTGCAGATGAAAGTTTTTCAGTATACGACCATCCAAAGGTCATGATTTTCGAAAATATATCCCAATTTTCTGAGCTAGAAATAAAGGAGACCATACATTCAGTAACCAATAGGCTGGTCCCTTCAGACTATCAATCACAGAGCCGGCAACATTTAGAAGAAAAAAACCTGGCTGACGAAAATATCCTCATGATGGAACTATGGATGTCTCAGGCGCAGCAAGAAGGAGGTACCTGGAGCGAGATTTTCACTACAAATCCAGTAATCACCAGAATACCAGCCCTAATCTGGATTCTCTCCGTAGAATTCATAGCCTTATTGGCGTTTCCAATCGGGTTTGTAGTATTCAACGGGCTTATAAGTCGTGGGTTCCTTTTGATGAAAGTAATGGGTATCTTGATAGTGTCATTTGTTGCCTGGATACTAGCAAGCTTACATATCGTTACATTTGGAAGCTTGGCTGTCTGGATAGGCGTCGGGACGCTGACCGTTATGTCTTCCTTTATCGCTTATTGCAACAAGGATGACATAGTCCTGTTTATTAAAAGCAAGTGGAAAGACATTGCTTTATTGGAAGCCATATTTCTCATAGCGTTTTTTGCTTTCTTAGTGATTCGTATGGCGAACCCTGACCTCTGGCACCCTTACCGTGGTGGCGAAAAACCGATGGATATCGGCTATCTGAACGCGGTGGTGAAATCAAGTTATATGCCTCCCTACGACCCGTGGTTTTCAGGAGGCTTTCTGAATTACTACTACTGGGGGCAGCTGGTAGTGGCGTGTTTTATACATCTGACAGGGATCGCAACAGAAATAGCCTATAACCTTGCAATCCCAACTTTGTTCGCGTTAACGGTGGGAGGAGCTTTCACAATTGGAGCAAATCTTGTTAAGAAGCCACCCATTAATATCCAATTAACTAATCTATCAGGAACCTCCATAACAAAAATTGGCTGGCTTACTGGGACTGCAGCAGTGGTTTTTGTCTGTATCGCTGGAAACTTTAACGGACTGTATCAGGCAGTAATTCTTTTGAAAAACAGGTTGTTCCACGGCATAACAGGTGGACAATTCGACTTCTGGCAGAGTAGCCGAATGATGGCTCCCGACCCTCCAGGTTTTGAAATAACTGAATTCCCTTTCTTCACCTTCCTTTTCGCGGATTTACATGCACACCTAATATCTATTCCGTTCACTTTACTTATCCTGGGATTAGGTATGGCGGTGTTCCTTGCTCCCCACAAGCATTCGAAGAAAAGATTTCAACTGCCAGAAGAATTTATAAGGTTATCAATACTGGGGCTCGCCATCGGGTCGCTCAGAGTAATAAATACTTGGGATCTCCCCACGTATGTGCTCATATCCTTCTTCTGCGTTGGTATTGGACAACTTGTACGTCACGGAGGCCTGAGCATTCTACCAATAGGAATAGCTTTGTTGAAATCCGGCTATACCTGTTTGATAGCTTTTGTTGCTTTCCTTCCTTATCACCTAGCAAGTATCACTTTTTTTACTGATTTTCAATCCACCACAAATATGACTACTTTAGGACAAATACTTTCAATAAACGGATTATTTATTTTCGTAATTTCATCAGGATGCGTTTATCTCTTAAAACACCGACTAAGAAACTTCGTCACATACCTAAAATCACTTGTCATCACAGTGATTAACCATAAAGATCTTACCGCTACAAAAGTCATTGGATTAACAATATTGCTTTTGTCAGTTGGCTACTTGTTAACGTTTATAGGTACAGGAAAATTAGGTGGTGCAATACCTATCTCATTGGGACTTATTTTGATTTTATCCATAAGCCTTTTTTCTAGCCCTTTCTCCGAACATAGCCACCTTCCGGTCAGAATTTTTTCTCATTTGCTCGCAATAATCGGCCTGGGGCTCCTAATTTTCGTAGACATATGGAGACTCGAGGGAGATATAGACCGAATGAACACTGTGTTCAAGTTCTACGGTCAAGCATGGATTCTCCTAGGAATTGCGTCCAGCTATTTCCTATACAGAGCCATCTTAAAAATACCCGACCTAGCTCCCTCCTTACGATGGACTTGGGTTGGAATAACAATATGTTTAGTCGCGGTAAGCCTGATTTATCCAGTAATGGGAACGAGGGACAGGATTCGGGATAGTTTCGAGGACGGAGATAGGCAGTTCACCCTGAACGGATACTTTTATATGGCCGAAGCAATATATAGAGACCCAGAAGGAACTATTGATTTGGGCTCTGACATGGTCGGAATCGATTGGCTGCGAAAAAACATATCCGGATCACCCGTGATAGTAGAGGGTGTTACCCCTACATATAGGTGGGGAGGTCGCGTCTCCATTCATACAGGTCTGCCGACAGTAGTAGGTTGGAAATGGCATCAAGAGCAACAAAGATGGGGACAGCGCGAACTGGTAAGTGAGAGAATAAGAGATGTAGAAGCAATCTATTCAGAACCGGAACTAGCAAGTAATTTACTAGATAAATACGGCGTAGAATATGTCTACATAGGCCAAGTGGAAGAACTTTATTATCCTGCTGAGGGAATTGAAAGTCTTCGGTCAGGGCTTGAAGGAAAACTTCAGTCTGTATACATTTCTGAGCACGTTGATATTATGAAAGTTCTGCGATAAGTATTCATTGCAACAATTCTTCAACCCGAATTCACCTCATTAAACAAATTATTATGCCGGGAGTGTAGATATCGAGAAGAAAGAAAAGTCAGGGGTTTCCTCGCAGCCGAAAACTGATCACGAAGAACCGAAAAAACATCGGTCAGTTCAAGAACACCAGCAGTGGGGTGTTCTTCAGCAAGCCTGTAAAACCGTCTCCCCTCACTTTCGTATTCCTCAAGACTACGACGCCTTTTTCTAGTGAAGTTCGTTCTAGAGTGAGCGCGGGATTTAAAATTAGAATTGAAGGTGCTTTTGGAAGAGTATGTAGAGTCACGAAAGAACCCAGTCAAAAATAAACAAACATCACCAATCCTCTTGTAATAGGAAAACCTCTCGGACTCGTCCACACGTGCGGCAAAATCTATCAGGCTATCGACATCCATGTCGTTGTACCTGACCCGACGCCGGATGCCTTTCCTTACCCGAATAGGAACAACAAAACTGCGAATTCTAGTGAACGAAGCGAGCATGTTCGCTAGATATTCCAGAACATTAGGAGTGTCAAGAAATCCGGCAACTTTCCCCGTATCAAACACTGGGATATTCCTTCTTCCTTCACGTTCAATGGTATATGTGGAGGAGCCCAGGTCTCTCTGCGCTCTTCTTAGCAAAACTTCAAAATAAAGTGAGGGTGATATTTTTAGGAAAGACTCGTTATCGTTAATGACCTGAGAAAACACGCGCTCATCTGACACAATTACTTTCCTGTATTCGGGATCATTCCTGATTGCCTCCCGAACTAAGGGAGCATTAGCTGCCCGGGGAACGACTACAGCAACTAAAAATTCAAGATCACGATCGGTGAAGTCCAAATATACAGGTTTCTGATTCACCATGCTGCCCTCCGCATGAATCTTTCAGAACTACAGAACCACCCTCCACTCATCAACCTTTTGCGGCAATATTACACTGAGAACTTACGCTATGCCATACGAAAAATGATGGAATTTGAGACGTTGATTAATTCCCGTAGAATCTGCAATATAAATTATCCTTAAGGATGGTCACCTTACGGAATTGACACTCTTACTACGCCCCGAGACAATGTCGCTCATACCAAATACGTTTAACTAAAAATTCCAATTTCAACCGCTAGGAGTTATTCCACTCTTGCCGTACACTGCTCTGCAAAAATTCACCGTCTTGGACTTGTCCGACAGATTAGCAGGTTCATTTTGTGCCAAAACACTAGGGCTCTACGGGTGTGAAGTAATCAAAATCGAGCCTACTTCAGGAGACCTAACGCGCAAATGGAGCGACAGTCCGAACTCGTCTGAGCCTGGAGACAGCCCACTGTTTCATCATCTGAATGCTGGGAAAAAAAGTGTCACACTAAATTTAGATTCCCCGGAAGGACGGGATATTTTAGATATATTAATTCAAAAATCTGGCATATTAATTGAAACCTTCCAACCTGGAAAAATGGAATCGCTAGGATTTTCCTATAAATCTATATCCAGTACCAATCCCGGCTTGATCATGACATCCGTAACCCCGTACGGGCAAACCGGACCACACAGTGAATTTGACTACACAGAATTAACTGTTTTTGCGATGTCAGGCGCTATGCATAGAGAAGGGCTTCCAAACAGATACCCTATACGATACGGGGCAGAAGTCGCTCAGTACTATTCAGGAAACCTGGCAGCAGCTGCAACTGTATCGGCACTCTTAAAATTTTTAAGAAAAGGAAAAGGTGACTGGCTAGATATATCAATCCAAGAATGCATGGCAGGGCATCCTCATCAGATAGGTAGAAGAGCACCCTTTATATATTCCGGTGAGCTTGATCCCAGGGAACAACCTAGAATTTCCGCCTCGGGCACAAGGGAACCATACGCCGTGGGCAGTTTCCATTGTAAGGATGGTTTTATGAGCTTTCTACCACTTGGAGCACGGATGTGGCCTAATATAGCCAGAATGATTGATCGTGAGGATCTTATAAGTAACCCTTTATTTCATGACTCTGACAAAAGGACCTCTAACAGGATAGAACTAGAATCTATATTCCAAGGTTGGTTGAACGAACGTACCCGCCAAGAAATATTTGAAGCAATCCAAGAAGCAGGTATACCTGGCTCTCCCATACTCAGAAGCGACGAAGTAATGGAAAATGAGCAATTCCTAGACAGAGAATATTTCACCCTCGTGGATCACCCCCAACAAGGTGCGATAAAGCTGACTGGAGATCCCTTTCGGTTGTCTGCAGTGGATAAAATGCCCTTAAGACCTGCTCCTCTTCTTGGGGAACACACTGAGCAAGTTCTGACAGAAATGATCGGTATCGACACAAACCAAGTGATGTCGCTGAGAGAAAGAGGAATAGTTTGAATTTCTACCCCACTGACGATCTCCCATTATCAGGCATAAGAGCGCTTGAGCTTTCTGAGATATGGGCTGGTCCATACTGCGGGTGTTTGTTGAGTGATATGGGAGCAGAAGTAATAAAAATTGAATCTATCCAACGAATAGCCAGAGGTCCAATAAATCCTTCACCGGATGGCATGTACCCAGAACGAGACCCTGGAGATCACCCATGGAACAGGCAAGCAAACTTTAATTCCACCAACCGCAACAAGAAGGGACTCACTTTAGATCTGAAAACTCGGCTGGGAGTAGAAGCTTTCAGTGATCTTGTGAAAGTAAGTGACATAGTTTTTTGTAATTACGCCAGGACTGTCATGGAAGGGTTCAATTTGGGTTATGAGGAGGTAAAAAATATAAAACCCGACATCATATATTTGCTCATGCCGGGCTACGGGAACACCGGCCCATACAAGAACTACAGAAGTATGGGGATGGCTATTGACGCTATAACTGGGCATTCTTATCTGAGAGGATATCCCGATATGGACCATACGAGTAATTCGCTCGTTCATCACCCAGATGCCGCTGCTGCAGTAAATGCAACACTTGCTCTATCAACAGCGTTAGTTCATAGGGAACTTACAGGCGAAGGACAATTCATAGATATGTCTCAAGCCGAGTCATTCATGACCCACATGGGTGAAATGTTCATCGAATATCAAATGTCTGGGCGCCCAAGGGACAGAAGAGGAAATCGGCATCCTGCGTATGCACCTCAAGGAGCGTATAAGTGTGAGGGAGAAGACAACTGGATCGCTATAAGTGTTACTAACACAGAACAATGGAATATATTCTGTGAAATAATCGCATTAGGTCTCGACAAGGATCCAAGGTTTTCAACGGTGGAAGATAGAATCAAAAACCATGATGATCTAGATTCTGTTATCACCGCATGGACCTTGGAAAGAGACCGTTATACCGTTATGAATGCCCTCCAAGCTAAAGGAATCCCTTCTGGAGTGGTCCTAAATTGTGGACCGGACACTTATGCCGATCCACATTTAAATGAAAGGGAATTTTTCCAAATAGTTGAACATCCTGAGGCCGGCATATTTCCCATGTCTGGTCCAGTACTACGCTTCGATAGTTCATACGGTTCTTTGACGCACAACCCGTCACCAACGCTAGGACAGCATAACAATTACATCCTAGAAGAGATTCTTGGATATTCAAAAAGTAAGATTGAGTTAATGGAAGAGATGGAAATAATTGGAACCATTCCTCTTCCTGGAGCTGATCTCGGTGGTTCCCGTAGGGCAGCAAAAGAACAGGAACGTCAGAAAAATACAAACTTTAATAATGACCAAAATGAATAATTCAAAATGCCTACAAAAAATATAGGCCCACACGGTTCTTGGAAATCCCCTATATCAACAGGAATGATAGTGTCTGAAGCTGTAGGCCTTGGGGATATGGACATTGATGGAACTGACATATACTGGCTAGAAACACGACCAGCAGAGGCCGGAAGATATGTTGTAGTACGCAAAACTTCTGAAGGTCTGATAAACGACGTGACTCCAGTCGGATTCAGTGCTAGAACATCAGTACATGAATACGGAGGCGGATCTTACCTAGCCTACCAAGGAACTGTATTCTTCTCCAACTATTCAGACCAGCGAGTGTACAAGGTAAAACCCGAAAGCGGTAAACCAATTCCTATCACTCGAGAAGGATTGGATATTAGATTTGCAGATGGCTTTGTAGACGGATTAAGAAATAGGATTATCTACGTCAGAGAAGATCACTCTCAAGAGGGTGAAGCCGTTAACACCTTGGTGGCTCTAGATATGGACGATGAAGCAGAAGGAACAATACTCACAGAAGGTGCTGATTTTTACTCATCACCATCATTGAGCCCAGATGGATCGTCAGTTGCGTGGATACAGTGGAACCATCCTAATATGCCCTGGGATTCCACAGAACTCTGGGTAGCAGACATCTCAGAAACTGGAACCTTTGAAAACCAAAGAAAGTTGAAAGGTGCACAGGGAGAATCTATCTGCCATCCCCGGTGGTCTCCCGACGGCTTATTGTATTTCGTTTCGGACGCCTCAGGCTGGTGGAATATATACCGGTAC
>NZSI01000054.1 GCA_002696685.1 Chloroflexota bacterium
CTGGGTAGGCGAATCTATACCCTTTATATATATAATGTCAGAACCTGATCCAATCGACCTTTAGGAGACTGAATCATGACCAGTAATCCATTTTATAAAGACCTTAACCCTATCTCATTCCTAGATAGATCTGCCCATGTCTACCCGGACAAACCTGCACTGAATTATGGCGATATCACATATACATACCAAGACTTTTACAATCGGGTTAACAAACTTGCAGGGGCACTGCAAAAAGAGGGTATAAAAAAGGGGGACCGAGTTGGATTTTTAGTCCCAAACATCCCCGCGATGTTTGAAGGGCATTACGGGCCATTAAAAATTGGAGCTGTTCTTGTTGCAATAAATACGAGGTTATCAGCGAGAGAAGTTTCGTACATACTCAATCACTCGGGCGCAAAAGTACTAGTCTTCGATTCAGAATATGCTGAACTCATTAACCAAATTGAAAATGAATTACCTAAAATAACCAAGTTTGTACAGGTAGTTGATACCTTCCCAAAATCTAGCCTAGTGGAAGGTCCAGAATATGAAGAATTTCTTGATTCTGCGGGCCCAGGAGAACATAGAGTCCCTTTAGAGTCCGAATCAGACCCTATATCTATTAACTACACCTCCGGAACTACCGGGATGCCCAAAGGGGTTCAATACCACTCTCGAGGTGCCTATTTATCAGCCTTAGGAGAAGTTGTCGAAAGCGGTATGAACTATGCATCTAAATACCTTTGGACTTTACCGATGTTCCATTGCAATGGATGGTGTTTTACATGGGCTACAACCGCGGTGGGAGCCACTAATGTCTGCCTTAGACGGGTAGATCCATTGGAAGTCTACCGATTAATAGATGAAGAATCTGTCACCCACATGTGTTGTGCCCCCACTGTTTTAACGTCTATGTACTCAATACCAGATGCTGACCAGCAAGATCTAAGTGGGGTAACCATAATGACTGCCGGAGCACCGCCTGCGCCTCAAGTGATACGCAGCATGGAAAATATGGGGGCACACATATTACATACCTACGGTCTAACTGAAACTTATGGCCCAACCGCGATATGTGCCATTCAACCAGACTGGAAGGAAAAAAGTTCAGAAGAGGTAGCGAATCTGAAGGCTCGGCAGGGTGTTGCCTATGTAGTTGCTGATACGGGAATGCGGGTCGTAGACGCTGAAATGAACGATGTAGAAAGGAACGGTTCTCAGATGGGTGAAGTCGTAATGAACGGTAACATCGTAATGTCCGGATATTTCGATGATGAAGATGCGACTAACAAGGCTTTTGAAGGGGGATGGTTTCACAGTGGTGATCTGGCCGTTTGGCACCCCGACGGATATATCGAGCTACAAGATAGAGCCAAAGACATAATAATTTCAGGCGGAGAGAACATATCCAGTCAAGAAGTTGAAAAGGTAATTATGGAACATGATGGTGTACTTGAAGTCAGCGTTGTAGGGGTCCCTGACGAAAGATGGGGAGAGGTCCCAAAGGCCTTCGTAATGTCGAAAGAAGGAGTAACAGTATCAGAAGAGGAAATAGTTACTTTTACAAGGGATCGGATAGCCCATTTTAAAGCACCTAAATACGTTGAATTTGGAGAACTACCAAAGACAGCCACCGGGAAGATCCAGAAGTACGTTCTTAGGGAAAAGGAGTGGGAAGGAAAAGAGAAAAGAATCCAAGGGTCTTCTCTCACATAAAGTTGTGGTCTGTAATTTATACCATTGCAGAAATGGATAGATGCACGTGAATTTCACGCTGACCTGGAAGTCTACTAATCAACACATAAGGAATTATGAAAATGCCTAAGATAGATAACTGGGAATATTTTGGTGGTGGCTGGCGACGCACCGGTCCAAAAACATCCAGGGTAGTTATTGACACTCACGCTCATTTATTTCCGAGATTAGGGAAATCAAAAGGCTGGGATCAGGACATTCATACCAAACTTTCACAGAATCATGTTCGTGACTTCACCACATTCTGGCGTAAGAAAGATAACTCCAGAATAGACGGTTTCCTATTAGATTACCCGTCTGACGACATTGGGCAATTACCAAATCTAAACTTTCGGATTACTGACCATGGCAGGGCAGAATTCGTCAAAGACGGTATTGAATATTACATGCAGATAGCTCCACCTGGGCTCTCCACAATGGAGGTCACCCCAGAAAGGATGCTGGGAGAAATGGATATAGCGGGAGTGGACCTTTGCGTACTACAAAGTGATCATGTCTATGGAGAACTCAACGAGTTCTATGGTGAAGCATCACAAAAATACCCAAATAAGTTTGCTCCACTGGCACAGATCAGAGAGTGGAATGGGGATGAAGAAAATGAATTACAGGAATTAGAAAATGCGGTTCGCAAGCAGGGATGTAAGGGCCTATATTTTAGTGTAGAAGGATTTGCATTGAATGGGTATATAGATCATATTGATGATAGGAAGTTTGATCCATTATGGGAGCTAGTAGAGCAGCTTAAGATTCCCATATGGTGGTTTCTGGATGCGCGAAAAAAGGACAGGGCTACTGCGTTCATGGAGCGGCTTCACGAGCTGATCAGATGGACACAAATCCACCCAAATATACCTAGCTTGCTGACCCATGGGCTCGTGCCAGCAACCCTGATCCACGAAATGGGAATCCCCGATGAGTTAGTTGAATTACTAAAAAACCCAAATACGTATGCAGAATTTCAAAATCCAGCTAAGTGGCCTGAATACCCATATTCTGAAGGCCAGGACCTAATAAAAAGGATGTGTGATGAGGTAGGGGTGGAGTCTTTCACCTGGGGCTCCGATATGCCCTTCTCGGCAGGATATTGGTGCACATACAAACAATCAGTGGACCATATAGACATTCATTGCGACTTCTTAAGCGAACGAGAAAAGAATCTGATCCTAGGTGGTAACGCCGCAAGATTACTGGATATTGACATCAATAAATGATTAATCTGATCCAATAATTATATGCTCTAAAAAATTAATTNNNATTAAANAAGTGCCGACAGACAGTGGAGAAAGAATTAAGACGCACGCACGAGGGGAAAGCTTACAGAATAGAATCCTGAAACCCTGAGAAAAAGTCTGAACCACCACTTACTTGTATAAAAGTACCGCCCCTATCCAATCGGTTCATTTCTACCGGCACTTTTTTAATTAAAGCCCTGACAGTTAAATGTAGCTACCGTTTAACAAAAATAAAATTATTTTTTCGATTCATTAATTCTTTTTGTGATTGCATTTTTGGCTTCATTGAATGGGCGCTCCAGATACGCGAGGTGGTCTGACTCTCCATGATGGTGTGTGACCGTGTTCGAAGGTCTGACTCCAGCAGTCTCTCTAATATAAGTGAGACTTCCTTCTACCAATGTAAGCATATACTCGACCGTTTCAGGATCATACATTTCCCATCTACCATTGCAAGCTATATAGATTGGTGAGGTGTGGGCAAATATTCCTCTATTCCAGACGTCGTGATGCTCCATTATGTCAAAGTAGTTAAAGGAACCTGCGCGTGCCGCTAGCCAACTGTCTCTCTTAATTTTCACGTTTTCTTTTATTTGAAGCCTGCGTGAACCCTTTTTGCTTTCGGCACGNGCGACCACTCTGCCCTCTTGGACTATCTCCAAGGAATGGATGGGAAATATACTTTCAACCCACGCTTCGACTTCTAGNGTCCCGGGACCGGAAATGTTGACCGTATCCCCTATGTCACTTCCTTCCACAGACAGATGAATGATTGGACCACCGCTGAGGAAGCTACGACCCGCCACAACTGAACGGCACCAATTCTCGTAGCTGAACTCCTTCCCATCGGGGATTTTCGCGTATGTGCGATAAAGTCCGACGGGAACGTCACTGCTCATTTTGTCTGTACCACCTACTAACGGAAGCCTGTAGCCACAGTTGAGATAGCGATAATACTCTAAGTGGTTCGGCTGTGTTTGGCGTAGCATCTCAACACCGTCTAGCCGTCCAGTTGCAACTAAGGCAGCCGGTTCTCCATTCGGATTCGGAAAATGGGGATTGATTACCCATGCACCCTGTTCGTGTGCAGCATCCGCCCAGTGAGCAAGGGTGGTTTCCATATGACCACCGATTTCGGCTTCTCCTGGTCCATCCGAACACCATGGCATCACTGGTTTCTTAAGTCCCCAAAGGATCATATGTCCCATAAAATGCTGCCGATTCTCTTGAGAGACATAGACGATATTGCTGCCATCCCGAGTGATACTAGGTTTTCCTGTGAAGTCTTCAGTGTTGGTAAAAAGACTTCCCCATTGAGATTGGAGGAGGTTAACGACGTTCAGGTCTTCTCCNTGNGATTCTGTATGGGCTCCNTGTGTNGAAAGGAAGTGAACATGGGAGTCGCCACTGAACCAACCCTGCTTNTTCATATCNACCCANCTTTTAANNCGTAAAGTTAGGTNTCTTTGNCCTGGTTCGATNCGAATTTTCTNACGTANCGGTTCATANTCGAATCCTCTGGCGACATCGACTATGACGTCCCCCCGNGGAAGCCANCCTTNGCATTGNCCATTTATNTACGCGTAAGTGATCTGNCCNANGCGNACGTCGCCACCNACATCAACATGCCAGGAGTCNANATTTGAGTTGACTTGNTTGTGATGCCCGTGAGGTTGGTAAGGAATACCCTCTGGAGATCTAAAGTGAACTCGGCACGGGACGGGTAGGCCGGTGTCGTCATCAAGAATGGTAGTCTTTACCCAGTTTCTTCCACGATCCATGAGTTCAGCGGTGAATTTGGAAGTTTCTACTTTTCCTTCGTTCTCTATCCTTCCCCAAGGGATCTGTCCGATTGTTTTCCCATTATGTTCTAATGACACCGTTGCTGAAGGAATAGCGGAGATCTCAGCATATGATGAACTGGCGTTTTTATTGTGACGTTCCCCGAAACCCCGGTGAAGAGCTTTTATGAATCCCACATCTGGGTCTTCCGGCAAACCGAATGGGTACGTTGAATCTCCCCTGTCTATCTTGACTTGAAGGTCGAATTCAGTTGTTTCNACCGGTGANTCAGTTAAGGTAAACTTCACCTCTCGCCTACCTTGACGCGCAAAGGGATGCTCGTCCAGATGACTGAGGGTTATCGCCGAGATCACAAACTCTGGGCCCTTTGGGATTATGCGTATAGATTCAATAGTCCTGTCTGGATTCGGATTTGCCCAAGACCATAAGAAATAGCTATTAGCGGTTGCTTGAAGGTACTCAGTTTGTCGTCTTCCGAATTCGTGCCATTTTCCCTCGTTGCGTGGGAAGAGCTCATGTTTGCCATCTGTCACCGCNCTAAACGGTAGGCCAGAAGGNCCGCGAAAGGAATCCATCGGAACTGAAGCGATTTCAAAGCGTTCTCGGATAGGGTATTCGACTTTTTGTCCCCCTTCCATGCAAAAAGAATAGTTAGCAATGAGACTACCTACAGGGCCGCCATCGTCTATATCAGAACGCAAAAGCCTGTGGGCAAAGATAATGTGATAGGCAGATTTTTTTACCGGAATCTCTATGCTGNCGCTATCTTTGTTCAAGGATATAAAACACCTTGTAGGATCAGCACTTATCGAAAATGGCAAGCCTCGAAACGACTGGAAACCAACTTNGGCAGAGAGACCTTGACCCAAAATATCCATCCCCGCATTCAACTTTTCGGACAGGTTAAGAGGTTCATAATCAGACATAAATGAAATGTTCCTTTTAAGTTATCTCAAGCTTTTTGCAACGAGAAATATGAATCTTGGANGATATTGACATCAATAGTTGAGACTTTGATAAAGCGGGCACTATGGCAATAGCAGTCGATCAAGTGACTTGTGCATGAAGTTCCTCGCCACGGGCGTACCGATTCAGATTTTCGAGAGCGAAAACTCCTCGCTTACGCGATGTGCCATCCGTTCCTGAGACAGTGTGGGGTTGAACGAAAACGTTTGGCAGCTGATACACCGGAAGTTCAAACTCAGGAGGCTCCTTGGCAAAGGCATCAAGGCCAGCACCACCTATTCGCTTGTCCAGCAGGGCTCGATACAGTGCGTCCTCATCAATTAGCCCCCCTCGGGCTACGTTAACAACGAAGGCCGNNGGCTTCATGAGACCTATTCGCCTAGCATCAATAATGTGTCGCGTCTCGTCTGTGAGATGCAGGTGGACCGACAGAAAGTCGCACTCCGATATTACTCGATCGAGGTCGTCTGACCCGCCGAGGAAGTCTGGTTGAATTTCGTCGAGAACCTCCTGCTCGATCGAGCGTACGTCAATGCCCATGATTTCCATTCCAAAGGCCTTGGCTCTCTTTGCCAGCTGCTGACCACTGTTGCCGAAGCCAACTATTGCCAGTTTGCGGCCCTGGACCTCTATGCCCATGGGGAAAAANATTTTTCCCTGCGCGAAGTTCTCTCTGGCGTCGCCGTAGCGGTGAGCAAGCATGAGGATGAACATCATTGCGCCTTCAGCCAGCGACACGCTGCTGAGTTCGCCGGGGGCGTGGGTTAGAGTCATTCCGGAGTTCAGAATGGCACTTACTTCAACATGATCGAGGCCGTTGGTCGAGGCGTGAATGTATTTGACGCCCGCATTGGCGGCTATGGGGGCAAGTTCTTTTTCNANGTTACCGCCCATGTCTACCACTGCTTCGATGTTCTCGAACTGAGGTTCNGGANCTTTGGTGCGGTCAAANATNCTNAGGTCGTGNTGNGGNTCTATGGNTGNTANCANGTCNCTNCCCCAATCNTTATTCACTTNTTCTAANGGGTGAGGTANAAACAGNACTTTTAGTCGTCGCATATCTAAGNGTTCCTNCTTGAGATGCCTTGCCGTANCTGTNNTACAGATGTATCAATNGNNTTGGCGAGATGCCACCAGTCCACNCCCANCTGTACCCATTGAATGCCCTTGTCNAGCCACTTCTGGAATNCCTCGGNATCGCCCACCATACCGATGCCNGGATAAATTCCGGCATCTTTTGCTGTGGTGACTACNTTNTCNATAGCGCTTTGTACGTCNNNATGNTGTGGATTNCCCATGTGGCCCATTGAGCCTGCCAAGTCATTGGCNCCTANTACAACNGCNGTCAGNCCNTCTACTTTTACGATTTCGTCCATGGCNTCGACTGCATCAATATGTTCAATCTGAGCGATGCATATTATTTCATCGTTGGCTCGTTGGCAGTATTCGGCATCGCTGATGCGTCCGTAGCGAATGGGGCGGCGAGGGCCAAAGCCGCGAATACCCTGGGGCGGATAACGGCAGGCAGAAACGGCAAGTCTTACGTCTTCGGCGGAGCGAACGAGGGGTGCTATGATGCCGTCTGCTCCGATGTCGAGAACTGGTTTTATCAGCACGGGATCATTCCAAGGAACCCTAACGATAGCCGCTGAGTCACTTCCCCTGGTGGCCATGATATGGTCCTGCACCGATTCCAGGGAAAGGGCGTTATGTTCCATGTCTATCCAGACGAAGTCTAAGACATGGGAGAAAAGCTCTGTCACCGTGGGATCTTTAAAACTTACACCACAACCGAGCGGTATTTGCCCATTTCTGAGTTTTTCTCTGAATTTGACGGCGTTTTCCATCGCATCCTCCTCCTTCCGCTTAATGCCAAGTTCGTGAAAATAAAGTACTTGCCAGCGTCTAATCCGATATTTCCCAGATGGAATTCGGTTGCCTTCCTAGCACGCCGTCATAAGTATGGCGAACAATATGCGCACGCATCGTGGCCTGTCAAGAGCGATTTCAAAGATTTCATCGGACGACTTCGAAAAACCGTAACCTGTTGAACAACTGAGAAAAAGCCTGAGTTGCCAAATGCTCATATAAAGGTACCGCCCCACTCCGACCGGTTCATTTCTGCCGACCAAATTTGGGACACAAGCGAATATCAGTTAGAAAATGTGGGATATGCAGATCGTTATTGGCGCACTTCTAGTCACGAGATGATATGACCCGGCACATTTCAAAAGCTGTATGTACCACTTAAAATCCGCTTCTCGTAAGAGAGTGGGGGTTCGAGCCCCTTCCAGGGCGCCACTTTTCTCCCCTGCCCTAATGTTCATGGGTCATTTTGCGGGTCCTTTCTGTATGCTAACCCCTTGCTGACCCAATTGCCGACATCGGCTGACATTTAACGAAAAACACGGTACAGATCTTTATTTGTAAGTGTATTACTTGATGTGGCTATAGGCACTTGGTAGGCGGGCTCAGAATTCCATATCACTAAAATATATCAATGTGACGATGTTAGGATTCGAGAGCTATTGATGTCAGTAAGGTGAAATAGACTAAGAGGAATTAATATGTCATGGATGACGGACGATAGAACTTCAAATGATCCTGTGTCTGATCTTAAGGCTTTATTGAAGTCAGGAGCGGCGATTCCCGTCCCTGGTGTAAATGATCCCTTGACGGCAATACTTGCTGATCGAATTGGATTTAGATGCATTTATTTCTCTGGGGCAGCGTTTTCAGCCAGTCTTGGGATTCCCGACATAGGATTGTTTTCAATCGACCAGTTGATCGACTCTGTGAGATGGGTTACTAGGTCAACTAACCTACCATTGATTGTGGATATAGATACGGGTTTTGGAGAGGCTGTAAATGTTGTCAGGGTAATTAAAGAGTTAGAGTACCTAGGAGTTGCAGCTGTTCAACTCGAAGATCAAGTCTCTCCGAAACGCTGTGGACATTTGGATGGAAAACAAATTGTCTCTGAACAACAGTATGTTGAGAAACTTAAAGCAGCTCTGGCAGCACGTGAAAATATGCTGGTCATAGCTAGAACTGATTCTAGAGATGTTTATTCTTTTGATGAAGCTGTCAAAAGAGGGATACTCTATAGGGATTCAGGTGCTGACGTGATTTTTCCGGAGGCACTTGAAAATATCGACGAGTTCAGACAATTTGCAATGAGGGTGAAGGC
>NZSI01000055.1 GCA_002696685.1 Chloroflexota bacterium
GTCCCTCAAAGACAAATGGAAACTTCAGTAGTATTAGAAAAACAAATTTGGAAGGACCCACCGAAATCGGTGGCGCAAACTGTCAGCAAGTAAGTTGTCGATAATAATGGACTATTAATTCCATACTGGTCTGGCCTTTGCAATCGACGTTTATGACTTATTAGAAGATTTGTGGGAACAACGCTCAACCCGCCAAATACGACACAGGGAAACAATAAACTAGGAGGACAAAAATATGGTGTCTGACGACAGAAACCTTGGAGACATAGCAACGCAATTGATTCTGGAGAACGATAAGGTCAGGATTTGGAACCTTGTAGTAGCACCTGGGGAGTCAAGTGATTGGCATCTACACGAAAACGACTATGTAACAGTGGTAGTTGAAGGAGGCGATCTCAACGTTGAATACGATGACGGTTCAGTTGAGAGTAGCCCATCGCAGATTGGTAGCTGGCGCTACCACGGAGATCACAGAATTCATAGAGTAACCAATAACACAAGTTCGACCTATAAAAACGTATTGATTGAACTCAAATAGTTTGTGATTTATGTGGAAGGATTAAGAGATTCATTCACATAACAGATTAGGAGCTCATACCAAATAAACTCTTTTCCCTTCATTACCAAACACGTAGTGTGGTTGCCATGTTTACTTCCACTCTTATTAGTGTAGGTATGACAAGATCAGGCGAACCGATACTCTTGAGTTGAAACAATTAGTTGGATCATCCGTCCGACCTTGGCAGCATTCTCCGTTTTTAATTTATCAGTACTAAGATCTATATCACCAATCACATCGGTATAATTATCCAATGCAGGTTGGGTTTCATCCCCTCCTTCGATAGGCCCTGTTAGGTCAAGACATTTATCAACTAGATCATTTGATCCCACTTTTTCTTCGAATCCCTTTCTGGGCACCACTATTTTCTCCCCTGCCCTAGAATTTTTGTATCCTTAAATTGACAGTCTGCTAACTCCCAATCTATATTGGCGTCTCAGAGTAAAGTTCGGATGCTTAAAAAGTGCGCTTATGGGAGAAATGGTCTCGCCAGTTACGGTTGAATCCGAAAAAGCGAGTTCCCTAATTTCTTCAAAGGGGATTTCGCATACTATGACTGATACTGATATAGCGTTGATGGCACACCTCATGAGGCGTGCTGGTTTCGGAGAGTCCCGTAGGCAGTTGGAAGACCGTGTATTTAATGGGTACGAAGCTACTGTCGAAGAGCTTCTGAGCCCCGAGACTCAGACACCGGTTGACCTCTACGACCTGTTCAGATACCAACCTTGGACATGGAAACCAGGAACCATCCAGGGTATGGGCCACGCAAGCTGGCTCTACAGAATGCTTAATACCAAAGCGCCGCTACAAGAAAAGATGGCTTTGTTCTGGCATGGAGTTTTTGCCACTGGGGTTTCCAAGGTTGACCACTGGGATGAAATCACGGATTTGGTAGATATGCTGCGAGAGAATGGTATGGGAAGTTACCGCGAAATTCTTCTGGAAGTCGCTAAAAACCCTGCCATGATCTATTGGCTCGACAACAACGAGAACCACGCCCACGCAGTAAACGAGAATTGGGGGCGTGAGCTTCTTGAACTATTTAGCATGGGAGTCGGGAATTACACGGAAGACGATGTGAGGGAATGCTCAAGGGCCTTTACCGGGTGGACTATCACTCCGAAGCTTCCAAGGTTCCCGATGGGTAGATTCGATTGGTTTTTCGAATACCGAGATGAGGATCACGACCATGGGGAGAAAACCTTCCTCGGCCAGACGGGAGATTTCAACGGCGACGATATCATAGATATCATAGTCGAGCAGCCGGCGACCGCTCAGTTTGTCTGTCGCCATCTTTACAATTTCTTCGTAGCTGACGAACCACAGGTTCCTGCATGGTCTGTTACACCTCCCCGAGATCCTGAGGCTGTAAACATCCTCGCTAATGTGCTCGTAGAATCAAACTACGACATGCGTTCGGTCCTTCGTGTACTGTTCAACTCCGATTTCTTCAAAGAAGCTAGATTCACTCGTCTTAAAAGCCCCGCTGAGGTGGTTATAAGTACTCTGAGGTTGGCAGGAGGATCCGAATTTCCAGCTCCGGGACTGGGTAATTTAGCACGGCAGACAGGATACATGGGTCAGGATTTGATGAATCCGCCCAGCGTGGAAGGTTGGCACACAGGTTCTGAGTGGATTAACTCCGGTTCACTGATGAGACGAACCAATTTTTTTGCTGACCTGGTAGGTGAGGTAGAACGTCCTGGGATTGAGGCTATCATAAGTGATCTTAAGGCCAGGGGGGATCTATCGCCAGAACAATTAGTCGATGGCTGCCTCGATTTAATGGGGCCCCTGGATATCAACGATGACTCAAGAGAAGAGCTTATAAGTCATGCGACCGAGGACGGCCCGGTCCAATGGGGAAAGAATGGTCTGTCTGAAAAACGAGTGGGTCAGATGCTTCAGCTGATAGTCTCGCTCAGAGATTATCAGTTCGCATAGCACTTTGATGACATTGTAAATGCCTGATATTTGGCAAATATCCTGAAGGAGATCCGAATGACCACGGTCCAGAAAGACCCTGTCTTAGTAGTACTGCAACTGTCAGGAGGTAACGACTACCTAAACACGGTCATACCCTTTACTGACCCTCTGTACCGCGATTACCGACCCACTGTGGCGATTCCCGAGGACGAAGTTTTGACCATATCTGATGATCTCGGTTTTCACCCTAGTATGGGGCCGGTTCGTGACATGTATCAAAAGGGTAACGTTGCAATCATACATGGTGTGGGTTACGAGAATGCACCTCGTTCACACTTCCGTTCTATGGATATATGGCACACATGCGAACCTGACACTTTGGGCACGGAGGGCTGGCTGGGACAAGTTATCCGGGATATCGACCCCAACAAGGAGAACGTGGTCACCGGCGTCAGTTTTGGTCCCAGTATGTTCCGGGCTATGGCCTTGCCCGGAGTACCAATAGCAACCGTCGACGACCTTAGTAACTACGGTTTGTTAACGGGTATAACTGAACAACTTCAGCGAGACCGTATTCTGCAGCGTTACAAGAACCTGTATGCGCAGAATATCGGCAGGGGTGCTGTTATGGAATTTCTTGGCCAAACAGGACTCGATGCTCTGAGGGGCGCAGATGTGCTGAGTGAGGCTCCGGAGAGTTACTCATCCACTGTGGAGTATTCGGATAACACAATATCCCAAAAACTCAAAGGAATTGCTCAGATACATCTCGCGGATCTCGGCACCCGAATCTTTTATTCTGACCACGGCAGTTTCGACAGCCATTCCAATCAACTAGGTATGCATGCCACTTTATGGAGCGAAGTGTCTGTAGCAATTCAGGATTTCTTCGACGACCTGCGAGAACATGATGCAGCAGAAAACGTAGTGATGTTCATATTCTCTGAATTTGGACGCAGGACCCACGACAATGGATCAGGAACGGATCATGGAGCGGCAGGGGTGACTTTCGCCATAGGCGATAGGGTGAAAGGGGGTGAATACGGTGCCTACCCGTCTACGAAGCGTGAAGACCTGGAGCAGGGAGACCTTGTACCAAGTACAGACTTTCGAGGCGTGTATTCCACAATTTTGGAAGACTGGCTTGGTATGGATGCCAAACCCATAGTCGGTGGAACGTTCGAAAAACCCCAGTTCATCGAGGCCCTATGATTGGCAAAATACGGGATGTCGGAACTCAAAATAACACCAATAATGAGGCTGTAATTTTGAATTCCGGGCTGGAATGTTGAAAACGAGAAGGTAAAAATGCTAACACAGACAATACTAGGCCGAGTTTACGATTACAGTCATGCCGTAGGCGGGTTGTATCTACCACAGATAGTGGGCGTTGCCTTCGGTGAATGTGACAGTGTGTACACAATAAGTAGGCCTACAGATGCTATCTCCGGTGTGCCATGGAACAAGACTGGTGTTGGTGCCAAAATTGTAAAAATTACGATAGGTGACGTGCCTGGCGACGAGGAACATATACTGGACATCGGTCGATACGGGGATGCTGATGGAGAGTTTATATGGCCTGCGGGTATTGCGTTAGACAGTAATGAGAATATTTATGTTACTGACGAGTGGATGAATCGGGTCTCCGTATTTGATAGTGAGGGTAATTTCCTAAAGCATTGGGGAGAAGGTGGTCAGAATGACGGCCAGTTCAATCACCCGGCGGGCATCGACATCGACACCGAAGACAACGCTATTGTTGTTGATAGCCTAAATCACAGAGTTCAAAAATTTACCAAGGATGGTAATTTTCTAGGTGAATGGGGAGGATTTGGTGAAGGACAGGGGGAGTTGAACTCTCCTTGGGGGATTGGTCTTGACGATCAAAACAACGTCTACGTTGCTGACCACAAAAATCATCTCGCGCAGAAGTTTTCACCTGACGGAGAGTATCTGATGGCCTTCGGGAGTGAAGGAACCGGGCGTGGTCAGTTGACACGTCCCTCCGACGTTACCGTTGATTCCGACGGTGATGTTTACGTTTGCGACTGGGCCAACGATCGTGTGCAGGTATATGGGCCTGATGGTGACTTCATCACCACATTCATCGGTGACGCACAGGAACTTGCCAAGTGGCACAAACAGACGGTTGATTCCAACATCGACGTGATAAAAGCTCGCCGTAGAGTTTACTCCCTTGAACCTGAATGGAGATTCGCCATGCCCACGGCTGTAGAGTTTGATCATGCCAGGAACCGCCTGATGGTAGCTGACACGCAAAGGGGGCGGATTCAGATATATAACAAGCTCAATAATTACATGGAGCCCCAGTTTAATCTGTAAAAATTAGGGCCCGACCGATATAGGCTGGCAATTCCCTATCTAGAGGTCCCAATTGGAAAACGCGAGTTCTAGATAGACAACCATCGTCTTGGATGAGTCACGCTGACACTTTTTCGTTAGACATCGCCTGTTCAATATTGAAAATCGTAGGAATGGGAGTTCGAGTCTCCTCCTGGGCACCACTTTTTTCTCCCCTGCCCTGTTGGTTCTGCCAATTCAAAGCTGATGGTGAGACATCCATCATGAAGGAATCTAACACTGATGGGTTGAAAATATTATTAGCTAGATCCTTATCCCAAACTCATCTTTAAAGTCTTGCCACACATTTTCTGGGACTTCATTGGTGGCGCTTTTGTATACCTCGTCAAATTCTTTTAGGTTAGACGGGCCGGTAAGAACAATGCCATTCCCCTTAACTGGCGCCTGGAGAGCAAATTGAATCGCAAGGTCACGGATGTTCAAACCTCGGGTGTCACACCATTCCCACATCCTGTGTGCAGTGGGTACCACCAATGGGTCTGTTGGTCCTCCGACGGCCGCAGGCGTAAGGACCCTGTTGTCAGCCTCTGGAGCTTCTTTTTCAACGTCTATTCCCGGTTCCGGACCTGCTAGAAGAGAAGCAAGTAATGGGCTGCCCAAAATGATTCCCACATCATGTTCAAGAGCTAATGGAATTGTTGTTTCGGCAAGAGATTGAGAAAGTAAGCTGTAGTCGAAAAATGATAAAACAATATCTATTTCCCCTGTCTCGATCGCTCGTTTATGGAATTCAGGTTGTCGTACGCCTATCCCAATGTGCCCGATACGGTTTCTAGCTTTCCAATTGACCAATACATCTAAACATTCGAGTAAGGGTGTTTCTATGTCGTAGCGGGGACCATGTATCAGTACTGAATCCACAAAATCTGTTCTGAGCAGATTGAAACTGTTTTCCAGGCTCCATGTGGTTGCTTCCCTTGAAAAGTCTCGGAGAAACCTTGGATGGGAGCCTACCTTAGTCTGAAGGTACACTTGTTCCCTCCATCCGCCAGTTAGTGCCAATCCGACACGAGACTCGCTCACCCCGTAGTAAGGTGAAGTATCAATAAAATTGATTCCTCGTTTAATCGCTTCATGGATGGTTTCCACAGCCTCATTATTTGGACGTTCAGGATCGCCTAAATACCCGGCCCCTAGTCCGAGTGCCTTTGGTCTCATCTCAGTGCGTCCTAATCGTCTGTCTTCCAGATCAACCATCTTTACTCCTTAATCCGCCTTACTCTCGAATATGTACGGCTCTAAGTATCTCCTCACCCACCTATTCACCTACCACCATTATCTTCTCTCGCTAGTACTATTTTCAGTCGCGCCGTGTAGTAGTTAAAATGGTAATATCCCGCCATGATCGTTAAATCTGTTGGACCTATAATAATGATTTCAGTATTCAGGAGTGCTCGATAATTAATTTCGGCACACTTTCATAAAGGGAAACATGGTCTTACAAATAAATCGAATTAGGTGGCGCTCTCGTGGGGCTACCTCATTCACTGAAGGATGATGAAGGGGCTGTATTTATGACCGAAAAACAGGATCAAATATTAAAACAGCTAAATGAATTTTGCCCTAGATTAATACAGCAACTCAGAAAATTATCTGAAGATGATTGGGCAAGGAAAAGCCGCTGCGATGACTGGACAGTGAAAGACGTAATGGCACACCTATCATCAGTATTGACTAATTATCTTATTTTTATAGANTCGGCAAAAAATGAAGAAAATATTTTAGATGATCCCAACAGTTCAAGAGATGAACCAGGTACTCTAGACGGCAAATCACTAGCTGGACGCCTCTCCGAAAGAGCCAAGGAAACTAGTAAAAGTTTCAATTCATCAGAGCAACTAATCAGCGAATTAGAACTTAGATTTGAGAGCTTATTGGATGGCTTCAATTCTTGCCAAGACAATCAATGGGACTTGAAAGCCTTTCATCCGGTCAATTGGGTCTCAGTTTACGGGATACTTTTGTGGACGATGTTTGAAGCAACAATTCATGCTTGGGATGCCCTAAATGCCGTCGATGAAAAATATTTAGTAGACGAAAATTTGGCCCCACTGCTGCCTCAATATTTTTGCAATAAGCTTATTAACCGTTGGTTCAAAACCACAGATTCTACTGAGACTCTTTCACAGACACTAGCAGTTAATTTAGGCTCTTCACATGGGCTACGCATATCCAGTGCCAATGGTGAATTAGATATAGATGAATACTGCATNAATTCTTTTGATTCAGAGGCAGAAATACACACTTCTCCTAGTGAATTTGCATTACTAATTACAGGTAGAAAAAGTCTTTCTGATTCTATTGAATATACTTCTACCCAGTTAATAGGTGATCAGAGTTTTGTTAACTCCTTTTCGAGATGGTTCACTGGTTCATAATTAGAATTTTGTAAGTTGATCAGTGACTGGGGAATAATAATCTGATTCATGTTGATGCCAAAACTGCCAGGGAGCCCAGAAGAAAACTTATTCCTATAACTTGAGTGTATACAAGTCGTTCTTTGAACAACAATACACCTGCAAGAATCGGTATAACCGGATACGCCGTGGTGCCAACAGATACCATACCTATCGACCCTAATTCAGCACCCCTGGCAAACAGAAAAAACCCACCGATTTTCATGGAAGAAGTTAGGAGTAATAAACCAAAAATGCTGAGATTTAACTTTTGCCACGGTATTTCCCTTTTGTAAAACGAAATCGGAATGAATCCAAATATAGAAAACATCATTGGAAAGTAAACCCCAAGAAACCAGCCTACTTGTTTTGATACTGTTCCCTGTAAAAAAAATTGAGTCCCAACAACCAATGTCGCAAGAAGACCAAGCAGTACTCCAGTGGTTAGACTAGAAGAAACCAAGTTGAATTTTGCTGGTTTAAAAACTGTAACTACGGCACCAATTAATGAAACACCTATCACGATAACCTGAGAATAAGTAAGTCGCTCATCTAAAAATAGATACGCCAGGCCCAGGGAAACAATAGAAAACAGTGTCGTAAGAGGAGCAATGACTGATACNGGCCCGATTTGCAAAGATCGAATCAAAACCAGGTAGGTTATAAGATTTATAAATCCTAGAATAACCAACAGATCCCAATGCTCAAATATGATGTTAGATCCTGAGCTCGTGAAGAAAAAATAAGGCGTGACAATCAAAACAGCCAGTAATTTTTCCCATAAACCAGTGCTTAGCAAGCCAATCTTTCTTGCCAGTCCAATAGTTATAAGGTCTGCAATTCCTATACTAGTAGCACTCAGCACACCAAAACTAATGCTTAAAACAATCGTGTTATCAAATACCACCTAAATCACATCACCTACTTGGGAGTCCAAAATTGTGCTTTTAAAGAGCTCCTTATNATTTCNAGGATACTGCGCTTCAGAATNCCGATGCCTATNCTCCAGAAATAGTTCAAATTTATTAGTTACTGTATACATGTTGTATTTAGATAATTCTTATTGATGTGTTAAATTTTGCAGTTGTAAGTAAGATGCAAGCTTAGCAATCGACGTTTTGGAGGCGGAAGCATGACTAGTGATCCATTTTATAAAGACCTAAATCCTATCTCATTCTTAGATAGATCTGCCCATGTCTACCCGGACAAACCTGCACTGAGTTATGGCGATATCACCTATACATACCAAGACTTTTACAATCGGGTTAACAAACTTGCAGGAGCGTTGCAAAAAGAGGGTATAAAAAAAGGCGATCGCGTTGGATTCCTAGTTCCTAACATCCCGGCGATGTTTGAGGGGCATTACGGTCCATTAAAAATTGGAGCTGTTCTTGTTGCAATAAATACGAGACTATCAGCGAGAGAAGTCTCGTACATACTCAATCATTCGGGCGCAAAAATACTAGTCTTTGACTCAGAATATGCTGAACTCNTTAACCAAATTAAAAATGAGTTACCTAAAATAACCAGGTTTGTACAGGTAGCTGACACCTTCCCAAAATCTACCCTTGTGGAAGGTCCGGAATATGAAGAATTTCTTAATTCTGCAGCCCCTGGAGAACATAGAGTCCCTTTAGAATCCGAATCAGACCCTATATCTATTAACTACACCTCCGGAACTACCGGGATGCCCAAAGGGGTTCAATACCACTCTCGAGGTGCCTATTTATCAGCCTTAGGAGAAGTTGTCGAAAGCGGGATGAATTATGCATCCAAATATCTTTGGACTTTACCGATGTTCCATTGCAATGGATGGTGTTTTACATGGGCTACAACCGCGGTGGGAGCCACTAATGTGTGCCTTCGACGGGTGGATCCACTGGAAGTGTATCGATTAATAGAAGAAGAATCTGTCACCCACATGTGTTGTGCACCGACTGTTCTTACATCGATGTACTCTATACCAGATGCTGACCAGCAAGATCTAAGTGGGGTAACCATAATGACCGCCGGGGCACCACCCGCCCCTCAAGTGATACGCAGCATGGAGAACATGGGGGCACACGTGTTACATACCTATGGTCTAACCGAAACTTATGGCCCAACTGCGATATGCGCCATTCAACCAGACTGGAAGGAAAAAAGTTCTGAAGAGGTGGCAAATTTGAAGGCTCGGCAGGGCGTTGCCTATGTAGTAGCTGACACGGGAATGCGGGTCGTGGACACTGAAATGAACGATGTGGAAAGGAATGGTTCTCAAATGGGTGAAGTCGTAATGAACGGTAACATCGTAATGTCTGGTTATTTCAATGACGAAGATGCGACTAGCAAAGCTTTCGAAGGGGGATGGTTTCACAGTGGTGATCTGGCCGTTTGGCACCCTGACGGATATATTGAGCTAAAAGATAGAGCCAAAGACATCATAATTTCAGGTGGAGAGAACATATCCAGTCAAGAAGTTGAAAAGGTAATTATGGAACATGATGGAGTACTCGAAGTCAGCGTTGTAGGGGTACCGGACGAAAGATGGGGAGAGGTCCCAAAGGCCTTTGTAGTGTCGAGGGAAGGGGTAACGGTGTCAGAAGAGGAAATAGTTACTTTTACAAGGGATCGGATAGCCCATTTTAAAGCACCTAAATACGTTGAATTTGGAGAACTACCAAAGACAGCCACCGGGAA
>NZSI01000056.1 GCA_002696685.1 Chloroflexota bacterium
TTGGGATCGACTATGAGGCTTTATCAGCTATAAACCCTCAAATAATTTATTGTGACAACACAGCGTTTGGAAGAAAAGGACCAAATAGTCACAGGCCTGGATACGACATAGTGGTTCAAGCCGTAAGTGGTCTTCTGGCAGCAGACAATAAGATTGCCGACGGAATCCCACAACAAGTTAGTGCCACAGCCGTTGCAGATTACGGAACCGGGATTGCCATAGCTTGGTCAATTTGTGCAGCACTTTTCTCCAGGGAACGAACAGGGAAAGGACAAAAAATCGATACTACCCTCTTAGGGACTGCCCTCGCAATGCAAGGAAGTTTTTTTGAATTAGATGAATATACAAAACAGGCAAGACTGGATTTTATTGAAGAACTATCGACCCTTCGCCAAGCAGGTATACCCTATGAAACCATACTTAAACAGCAACAGGATTTGAGTGGTGCCTCAAGCGGTAATATAGCGGCTTTCAGAATCTACTACACAACTTATGAGACATCTGATGGCGTTATAGCATTGGGTTGCCTAAGCAACCATTTAAGAAAAAAAGCAGCTGATGCAATTGGCCTGCAGGACCCCAGATTTGAAGAAGGATATGACCCTGAAAGTCCGGAAACGATCGAAAAGATAGCTTCGCTTCAAAAAGTTGCCAAAAGAAAGATGTCCTCCAAAACTACGGAAGAATGGTTGTCAATTTTTGACATCGCAGGTGTACCTGCTGGACCAGTTAGATTTGTTGAAGAGTTATTAGATGATGATCAGGTTCTTGCAAATGACATGGTGGTAGAACTAGAGCATAGTCTCGCTGGCAAAATACGAATGCTGGGACCTATGGTCCAAATGAGCGGCACGCCGCTAAAGGCGCAATCAGCTTCTCCTGCACTTGGGGAACATACTTCCGAAATACTTCTTAATCTCGGATACACATCACTAGATATAGATGAGTTAAAGAGAAATGGAGTTACATATTAAAGATATTTGTATTCAATAAATACGATTTTTTCTTGATACGGCAATACTCACCATATATAATTGCCAAGGTTTGCCGTAGCCAGTGGACTGCCAAACTGAAATTTCCACATATTTGCGTAGGAGGCACCTGACTAAGATGACATATATCATTGCCGAACCTTGTATTGACGTGCTCGATAGAGCTTGCATAGACGTCTGTCCCGTAGACTGCATCTACGAGGCAGAGGAGCACAAGATGCTTTTGATCAGCCCGGAGGAGTGCATCGATTGTGCAGCCTGTGAACCTGTATGCCCAGTCGTTGCAATATTTGCCGAGGATGACGTCCCTGCAGACTGGGATAAATATACGGACCTAAACTACGAATATTTTGGACAGGAAAGATAAAAACAAGCCACCCTGAATTCTTCGCTAGGATTCTAAGAAAGAAAAATCCAATCCGCCACAATCGTTAGAGCGGTCTATTTACACCACCGGCCCGGGATGTCTAGCTAGACCTTCCGGGCCCTGATTTTTACGGTAATTGATGGGAGTACATACTATGAGGAATATAGATTCAACACCTGACTTTGTTGCTGCCACCTATAAACGTATGTCTGAAAACATATCTACCCTCAGGGATCGTCTAAACCGTCCGCTGGGACTTGCCGATAAGGTGCTTCTTTCACACCTAGATGACGCGCAAAGTCAAGAGCTAATACCGGGCTCCAGCTACTTGAACATCAGGCCTGACAGAGTAATGCTTCAAGATGTGTTGGGACAAACCGGAATGCTTCAATTCATGCAAACCCTGAAACCAACAGTTGCTGTCCCAACGACAATTCATTGTGACCATTTGATACAGGCTCGGAATGAGGGTGTGCAGGATTTAAAGGAATCTCTTGCCGAGAATGATGAAGTGTATAACTTCCTAAAATCAGCCGCGGCAAAGTACGGTGCCGGATTCTGGGGCCCAGGAGCGGGAATAATCCATCAGGTAAACTTGGAGAACTACGCATTTCCTGGGTCAGTCATCATAGGTACCGACTCTCATACTCCCAACGGTGGTGGACTAGGATCCTTCTCAGTAGGAGTTGGGGGAGCCGATGCAGTCGAAGTAATGGCCGGACTACCTTGGGAAGTACTCTATCCCAAAAAAATAGGGGTACAACTCATAGGGAAAATGAGTGGTTGGACCGCTCCCAAGGACGTCATCCTTTACCTAGCTGGGCATCTTACTGTTTCTGGGGGAACTAATAGCACTATAGAATATTTCGGCCCTGGAGCGCATTCAATAAGCTGCACGGGGAAGGCAACCATCACTAATATGGGGGCAGAACTGGGTGCTACAACTTCAATATTCCCCTACGATGAGAGAATGGCACGTTATCTGTCTGCTACAGACCGCGAGGATTTGGCACAACTTGCCAACGAAAACAAAGAACTTCTGACACCAGACCAAGAGGTGGTAGATGACCCCGAATCGTATTTCGATGTATTGGTGAAAATAGACCTCTCGGCGCTAGAACCGCACGTTGTTGGCCCCCATTCGCCTGATCGTGCACGTCCTTTGTCACAATTAGCCCATGAAGTGGGTGATGAATCGAATGACTTTATAGACGACGTCTCGGCCACATTAATTGGCAGTTGCACAAACTCATCCTACGAAGATATGAGCAGAGCGGCCGATGTAGCGAACCAGGCTATTACTCAAGGAGCGCGAGCAAAAGTCCCTCTGATGGTTACCCCTGGCTCAGAGCGTGTCAGGGCCACTATAGAACGTGACGGTCAGATGGAATCTCTCCGTTCAATTGGAGCCACAGTTTTGGCTAATGCATGTGGTCCATGTATAGGCCAATGGAAAAGGTCTCAAAACGATTCCACAAAGCCTAATTCCATCGTGACATCCTACAACAGAAACTTCCCTGCCAGGAACGATGGACAACAGACAACTATGAACTTCATTGCCAGTCCTGAAGTAACAACTGCTTTTGCTCTGGCAGGCTCTCTATCCTTCAATCCTATTACAGACGAGCTTCAGGGTGAAGATGGAACATACTTCAAACTGAATCCCCCCGCCCAGGCACCAGAGGTCCCTTCCGATAATTTTGAAGGGGGTCGACAGCAATTTTTTGCACCACCGGACGACGGAAGCAAAGTTACCGTGGATGTAGACCCCAATAGTGACCGCATACAAATTCTCAAACCATGGGATGCGTGGGATGGAGAAGATATAACTGATGCCGTCGTTTTATTAAAGGCACAAGGCAAATGTACCACAGACCATATTTCTCCGGCCGGCGTTTGGCTAAGCCTTCGAGGGCATCTTGATAAATTTTCTGACAATATGTTCATGGGTGCAGTCAACGCTTTTACGGAAGAAACAGGAAAAGCCACCAATGCAATAAGTGGTGAATCAGGAAGATCTATTTCTCAAAATGCAAGAGCTTACAAAGCATCTGGTCAAAAATGGATCGTCATAGGTGATGATAATTATGGTGAAGGAAGCAGTAGAGAACACGCTGCTCTGTCTCCTAGGCTACTTGGTGGATCGGCTGTCATTGCAAGGAGTTTTGCTAGAATACATGAAACTAATTTAAAGAAGCAGGGCTTGCTCGCTCTGACTTTTGATGACCGCGATGATTATTCCAAAATCAAAGAAACTGATAGAGTGGATATAACAGGTCTTTCCGATCTATCCCCTGGGGAAAAGGTCGACTGCATAATCCATCATTCGGACGGAACCTCAGAAACTATTCGACTCAATCACACCTATAGCGAAACTCAAATAGAGTGGTTTCGAAAAGGATCATTCTTAAACCTATTTCACAGCAGCTAGAGCCCTCAAAGATCTGGTTTTAGCTAACCTGTCCGTATAAGTCGGTTATTTCGGTTTGATATTTTTTATAAAGCGAAGAGTTAGATGGGTCCTTGAGGTCTGGGTCAGTTTCCAATATCCTGGCGGCTTCAATTTTGGCTAAAGATATCAGGTCTGAATCCCTTTCTATTTCAGCAACTTTAAATAAAGGGGCACCACTTTGTTTTGTACCAATGTAATCACCGTGGCCTCGAAGATCTAGATCAATTTGGGCCAACCTAAATCCACTAGGGTTTTTTCTAAGCGCATCCATACGAGCAATGGCGTTTTCTCCTGGATTTTCGGCCATTAGAATACACAGACTTTGATGCGCCCCACGGCCTACACGTCCCCTAAATTGATGCATCTGGGCGAGCCCAAATCTGTCCGCACCGTCGATGAACATAACAGAAGCATTCGGTACATCTACACCTACTTCCACCACAGCGGTTGTAATGAGAATTTGCAATGACCCTTCTCGAAAGCTTTCCATTACAATTTCTTTTTCTTTTAGTGTCATCCTTCCATGTAGCAAACCAACTGTCAGTTCCGGAAACACCTGGGTTGATAATCTCAAATGCTCTTCAACAGCGGCTCTAGCTTCAATGGCTGAAGATCCATCAATAAGTGAAAAAACAATAAAGGCTTGTCTTCCCTTTTCAACCTCCTGCCTTATCACGTTATATACGTTGACACGCCTTTGAGATGGTTCTACCACAGTCTGGATAGGTTTCCTTCCCCCGGGCAATTCATCAATCACAGACAAATCTAGATCACCTAACAACACTAAATAAAGAGATCTTGGAATAGGAGTCGCTGACATTACCAGCAAATGAGGACGGGGATCGTTTTCCTGTAACAGGTTTCTCTGCATAACCCCAAACCTATGTTGCTCATCCACTACAACTAAACCCAGTTTGGGAAAATTAAGCGCCTCCTGCAATAGTGAATGAGTCCCGACCACAATATCTACTTTTCCAGAAGAAACAGCGGTTTGGATGTTCTTTTTTTCTTTGTTTGACATACTTCCTGTCAGCAAAGCTAGGGTCAACGTGCGAGAGGTGCCCTCAATCTGAATATGCATGAAGTCACGTCCCTCCGGGGATTCAGATCCAAGGAGATTGGTTATGGTCAAATAGTGCTGTTCCGCTAGAATTTCAGTCGGCGCCATAATAGCTGACTGTAGGCCGTTGGCGGCAGCACAAAGCATAGCAGCGGCAGCAACCACAGTCTTTCCGCTACCAACATCACCTTGAAGAAGCCTCCTCATCGCCACTGAGGAACCGATGTCCTTTAGCACTTCTTGTAGGGCAGTAGTTTGGCCGGAGGTGAGAACAAATGGCAAAGAGGATATAAAGTTAGAGACAATTTCACTCGACGGAAGCGGTATAGAAGATTTGTCCCTTTTCCATTCACTCTTTCTCTTTTCAGCAACCAACTGCATCAAAAAAAACTCGTTGAAAGCTAATCTTCTCCTCGCGTCCAGCAAAGCCTTGTAATTATTTGGATAGTGATATCTCGCTATCGCCTCTGACAACCTCATAAGTCCGGTTCTTTCTAATACGGAATTGGGCAGAAATTCTTCGATTTTATCCACCGCAGAGGCTAATGCCGTTCTTACAACATTTCTAAGACTCTTGCCATTAATACCAGCTACCATAGGATATATAGGAACGAACCTACCAGTGTGAAGATTCTTTTCCCCGCGGGCTAACACCTCATAAACAGGTGAGCCAAAAGTCAACCTCCCGGCAAAATTGGAAACATCTCCACTCAGCATTACTTCAGTGCCCGGCTGTAAATCCCTGATCGCCCATTGCTGTCCAAATAAAGTCACTTTGATACTACCGGTTTCGTCGTAAAACGTAACAACAACCCTTCCTTTTCTCCTCCCTTTTCCAGGCATTAAGGAAATATCCCAGACGGTTGCCAATATACTTTGCTTTTCTCCGGCAATTAATGACCCTATCTTCCTTACGTCTGAATAGTCATCATGTCGATGCGGAAAGTGAGATATCAGGTCACCAATGGTTTCAATCCCGAATCCATCCTTGAGCAAATCCCACATTTTTCCTCTGTTGTATAACTTCAAATCCTTTACGTTTGAATCAAGAGGAAGAGTTGTTACCTGAGAAGTATTTCTAGCCCTATTACCACTGACTCGTCCGGTTTTTCTTGCTGAAGGTTCAAGCAAACTAACAGTTCTCGTGGACCAAGTCTCCCGTTCAGCAAGCGTTATTCGAGAGTATGAGACCATCTGAAAATTTTCTATGGCAGAAAGTACATCAGAGTTTGATGTCAGAAACTGATCTAAACCTCCTATAACTACTGAATCAGTGTATCCAACGTCCTTCTCTTGAATCAGAATCCTGACCAGGACTGAGGCTATGTGTGAATGACCCTGCATATAACAAGTTTATAGGAATTTCTTGGAATTCAATAAGAACCCGTAAAAAGTCTCATTGTGGACATAAACTTTTCCTCAAGCAGGTTCAAGAGATAAGCATGGCAACGATGTAGTCATAACTTGGTTGGTTCCCCTCTATTATTTGAATGGACTCATAATAGAAGTCCCCAAATTGTTCAACCAACAGATTCTCCAAGTCCAACCTTTCTGAATCAGTCACATCTTCCCCTGACAATATCGTAATTTGATCACTATCATATGCCTCGGAGAATTCTAGGGCCTGTGAGAGGATTTCCGCTGCAGTGCCTTGAAATGGAAGGGGGGAATCGTCCAGAATCGCACCGTAGCATCCTGCCTGAAACTTGACATCACCAATCTGAACCGTCTTCTCCGCTTTGAAGATCGAAATCGTTTTCACATTGTCCAGCACTTCCAAGAGAAGTTTTTGATTTATCTTTGCTGGCGTATTTGGGTCAAATTCAGCCGAGCATTCAAGACCTTCCGCAATGGAATTAGTGGGGATAACAATTACTGAAGTTTCGGATAAATCAGCCGCTTGTTCAGCTGTGGAAATGATATTCTTATTGTTCGGCAACAAAATCAATGTGTCGCATTGTATAGAATTCAGAACAGTGACTATATCTGCTACACTGGGATTCATGCTGTTTCCACCAGAAATAATCGCCGCAGCACCATTTTCCCGAAATATTTGATCAATTCCTGACCCTGCAGCCACAACTACAAGACCTGTTTGGCCACCAATTTGATTGTCAACCTTGCCCCACTCCTCTATTTCAGTATCCAGGATTGAATCAGATTGAGTTTCCATATCCTCTATGGAAACTCCAGATATAGAACCAATATTTGTAGCTGCGCTAATTACCCTTCCTGGAGTTTCAGTATGTATATGAATTCTGTAAATTTTGCTATCCCCCGCCACCACCAACGAATGCCCCATGTCCACAAACAATTCTGTTACGTCGTCACTTTCAACTCTGATTTTGAGGACAAACTGAGTGCAATACCCATAATTTCCTTTGATGAGCTGATGATCTTTAATTAGGTTTTGAACTCCTTCTCCACCTTTACTAGGGACTCGCGGTTCTATATGTACGTGCTCCACATCTACACCAGACAAGAAGAGATGAATACCACGAAGAAATATCTCCAACCCATAAGCTCCTGAATCTACCACTCCAGCATCTTTCAACAACTTGAGATGCTCAGGAGTATTGCTGACAGATTCTTCAGCCTTTTCCACTAGAGTAGCTAATAACTCGCTGATAGATAATCCTGTATCGGCATGACGATTGGCTTCTTCAGTAATATCCCTTAATGCTGTTAATATCGTTCCTTCAGTGGGATTAGAAATAGAAGAATATGCGCTATTTAACGCCCACGATAAACAAGAGTAGACAATATCCGGGTCGGACAGGTTTTTATCCTTTAATCCAAGATATATACCTTTAAATATTTGCGATAAAATGATACCGCTGTTGCCTCGACCCTCCCATAATGCAGCATCGGATACAAGTTTTGCGAAATCCTGAACAGAATAGTCGCTATCATATGTCACACGTTTTTTTATCCCCAATAACGTCTGATACATATTTGTTCCCGTATCTCCATCCGGAACGGGAAACACATTTAGATCATTAACAGAATCAATGTGTCTTTCGAAGTAAGTAGTTGCAGCCACGAAAGCGTCATAAAAAAAAATTGAGTTTGGAGATTTGATTATCATAATTTCTAAAGGGCATCCTACGCCATTTCTAGCTTAATGTGATGACCAATATGGTAAGCTTAAGTGCGGTTTTTCGCATTCATGTGCCTCTACTAGAATATTTTTCGGTATGCGATGAACTGTTAGCGAAGCCCTAAAGTTTATCTATATAGCTATAAGAGACGTTAAATGCGTCCAAGATGGAAAAATGGCAATCTGTCAGATTTGTGATAAAAAAGGTATATCCGGAAACAATGTGAGCCACTCAAAAAGGCGTACTAGAACTCGATGGCATCCGAACATCCAGAGAGCTATCGTCGAAATTGGTGGTGTGATGCAAAAAGCGAATGTCTGTACCCGATGTCTAAGAACTCAGTACAAGCATTCAATGAAAGATTAATACCCCACAAAGAGATAAAAACTCTGTGACGTATTTCTAAGACTTTGTTTGGCGGCCGTCTACGTTGACACCCTCAACTCATGCTTAATATCATTATCGTTGGCTTACACGCGTTCGTTAAAAATTCCACAATCGCTATATTGGTTTAAGGTGGTCGTAAATGGCTGAATACACAAAATCTGAGTCAATGGAATGGGCCCGTGAAACATTAAGGGGCCAATGGTCAACACTGATGACTCCATTCACTCCTGACGACGATATAGACGAAGAAGGTCTGCGAAAAAATATTAGGCGCGTAAAAAATCTCGGTGTTCGAGGAGCCGGATGTACCTGGGGCATGGGAGAATTCTGGACCCTGACTCAGGCAGAACGTTTGCACGTATACGACATCGTAAGCGACGAAGCCGGAGATACCTGGCCGATTGGAGCTCACGTATCTCATACATCAATGAAGGAAATGCTTGAGTTGGCAGAACATGCTGAGCATACAGGATTTGATCTATTGATCGTAGCTGCACCCTATTTTGTGACTAAACTAGAAAGCCAAGTGATTGAATGGGTCAGAACTCTAGCAGACAACACTAATTTGGCAATCATGTACTACAACTCTCCCCAATTTGGTCTTGTCATGACTTCTAACGGACTGAGTGAAATCTGTGAAATACCAAATGTGGTTGGAGTAAAAGAGGCTAGCTTCAATCAAGATCTTTCCATCGAAACTCATTTAAAAATCGGCGATCGAGCAATAATAAGTACGCCTGACGAATGGATATTCCACAAAGGTAAAGAATTAGGCTTTGAACAGCAGGTGATGTTTGCCAATACTTCGGACTGGCGGTTTGACACCCCCGAGAGAAACCACTACGTCAGATTCATTGAAAAGGTAATGCAAGGAGACCTCGACAAAGAGTACTATGACCAGCATATTGCTCCTATAAAAAAGGTGTCTGACAAATGGTGGCAATACACTGTAAAAAAGATGGGTGGAGCTTTGCCTGCATCGATGTGCAAGTATTGGGGGGAATTAATGGGTATGGCTGGAGGACACGTCAGAATGCCTCTTACAGATCTGACTGATCAAGAAAAAGAAGATCTTGCTCAAGACATATCTTTGGCTCGAAATTAATTAACTAATAATGCAAGCCCTTTTGAATGCCAATGGTTTCCAAAAAAACATAAGGTAGTGTAGATATGATTCTAATGGTTAGCGTCCAGGACCTCTATGAAGCAAAACAGGCACTGAAAGGTGGGGCGGACATAGTAGATGTCAAGAACCTCCAAGAAGCTCTTGTAGGTTCTGCACATCCCAATACGGTTAAACAGATACGAAATGAAGTTCCATCAGCCCACCATGCAAGCGTCACTTTGGGAGTGGTTCCTGATCAAATCGGAACTGTTTCAATGGCTGTTTATGCGGCAGGGTGTCTTGAAGCCACATCAGTCAAGGTCGGATTCATGGTAAGTGAATACGATGTCGCTTTAGAAACACTCAAAGCCTCCAAAGAGGCTTTATACGGTACTGATACAAAGCTTATCGGATCACTTTTCGCAGATAATCTAATCCACGACGGAGGACTTGATCCTGATCTCATGATAAAACTGGCGAAAGAAAGTAACTGTGATGGCTGGCTTCTAGATACCCTGGTAAAAGATGGAAGGAACCTATTTGATTTTATTCCTGAAGAGAGATTGAAAGAAATGGTTCTTGAAGGAAAAGAACTGGGAATGAGTACGGCCTTATCAGGACACCTGAAAATGAGCGATTTGGATGAACTCGCAAGAGTAAACCCCGATATAGTGGGAGTTAGAGGAGCAGTATGCCAGAAGGGTGATAGAGACTCTCGAGTTCACTGGAAATCAGTCTCTGAATTTAAAAGTGAATTGGACAAAAGAGAAACTGGTGAAGTAGATGTTTACGGCGCGAATAATGGCGGGGAAACGACACTTCTTAAAAGCGCGCCCGACTGGATAGTCATCGATGGCACCGGGAAAAACTGCGCTGGCATAATTGCCGCGCTAAGCGAACAGATAACCAGTAACGACAAATCTATTGTTGAAGTCATAATACCTGATGTGCTGAACACTTATGATTTAATTATGTGGGCAGAAAAAAACAATCACAGTATATTAACCCAGAAAAAGGATCCTGAAGGGTCTCTTAGAATGCTAATTCAGCCGTAATTATTAACGGGAAGCATAACCCTTAGAGGGATCAAAAACACCCGTGCGGGGAACAGCACGGGTGTTTTTTGTTAGGATTACCCAAAGACATAAGCATCTGAGGTATTTGTGTAAATGGAATACAATCTTGAACAAATAATTAGTATGGTGAGTAACATAGTCTTCATTCTCACAATGATCACCATATGTGCCATTGTATACGTGTCGGCAAAAAAGATTAACCGCATATCTGAATCAGCAAGAAGAACTGTGGAAAAAGTTGAAAACATAACTGACTCCGTTAGTGATTCCGCCGCCAAAAGTGGTGGATTCATATCAGGAATAATTAAAGCGCTGGGAGCTTTGTCAGGCTCAAATTACAATAAAGACGACTGAACACTCAACCGCATGGAGGTGCTCGATGGCTAATGAAGGTAGTGGATTCACCACTGGTCTACTTGTAGGTGGAATAATTGGCACAGTCATAGGAATACTCATAGCTCCAAAACCAGGAGAGGAAACCCGTGCTGACTTACTAGAAAAAAGTGATTTGATCCGACATAAGGCAGACGAATTCTCAGAAACAATCAGAGGTCGGGTTGGGCCAACTGTAGATTCAATATCTGAGAGAATCGGACCCACGGTAGAAGCAACTCGAGATAAATTAATTCCTGCGGTGGAAAATGCGAAAGAGAAAGTTACTCCGCTAGTTGATCAAATAAATGAGAGGTTTGCTGATTTTGCCTCTACCCGGACAGAATCCAGAGAATTAAAAACTACTGAAGAGGACGAAGTAAGTGGCCGCGCCTGACACAAGAACTATTAATTGCAGGTTTAAGAATCTCTCCATCCACCCCTAGGATATGATCCCAACACTTTCATCATAGATACTTGGGCCCTAAGAGCATCTAGGGCCTCGGCGACAAGAGAATCAGATCGATGTCCTTCTATATCTGCTAAAAAAACATATCTCCCAAGACTCTTTTTGTTAGGCCGTGACTCGATTTTAGCTAAATTTATGTTTCGGGACGCAAACTCTCTTAAAGATTGACTCAATATGCCTGGGGAATCATCTTGATACTCAAAACACAGAGATGTCATATCTGATCCTGTACGTTCCTCATCTACGTGAGATAGGATAACGAATCTGGTCTCATTATTAGGCCTGTCTTCCACATTCTCCATNAGNATNTCAGCCCCATATATTTCAGCTGCNCGTTTGCTTGATATAGCCGCCGTGGATNCATCAGATTNCATCATTTCNNGAACAGCNGCCGAATTACTGAGAGAGGCAATTAATTCGGCCTTGGATAGATTCTCCCTCAAAAATTCGCGGCACTGTCCCAGTGACTGCGGATGAGACATCACAATTTTTATCCCCTCCAACTCAATTTGGGTCTGAGCCATTAGGCATTGGTTAATAGTCACAACAGTTTCGCCGCAGATGGAAAGATTAGAATCGTGAATAAGCAAATCTAGAGTGAAGGTTACACCACCCTCTATGCTATTCTCTATTGGCACTACACCCTCATCAGCATCCCCCGAAACCACTGATGAAGCAACAGACGGAATCGAATCCACAGGAACAAGAATAGCGTCGGAATCCCAGTCACGTGCCGCCTGCTCGCTGTACGTTCCCTGTGGTCCTAAATACGCCAATTTTTTGACCAAAATATTAAACCTCTTCAACTAACGTAGGAGCAAGAGCAGCTTCAATTTCGTCAATGACAAGACGTGATGTATCCACTACGCAATTTATTCCGGCCATTTCAAATAGTTTTCCATTATTCGCTTCGTTCACCACAGACACNGTTGTCTGCACTTCGTATTTTTCCTTAACAATCTGGCAGGTAAATAAATTTATGTGATCCTCTCCAGTAGTCGCAATAAACATATCTGTTCTGGTAAGGCCCGCTTCTTCCAAAACATCCATACTGGAACCATCTCCCAAAACACAAATTTTCCCTAAAGCTTCGTTCAAGATATCAGTCTTATTCTTGTCTGAATCTATTACAATTACTTCAGACCCCGATTCTATAAACCAATTGGCAAGGCTAGATCCCACACGGCCTCCTCCTAGTATTACGACATACATACTGAGAAACTCCCGCTAAGCCATAGCTTTTTCAAACAACTGATCGGCAACTATTTTTCTACTGCTTACATACTCCACACCCAGTTTTTCAAATAGGACTGCGATTTCTAAGTCGTCCAGCACACATAATACTCTCGGGATTTGAATGACATTTTTAGCAATTTGAGCTGCCATTAAATTAATTGTTTGAGAGCCAGTGCAGGCAAGCAAAATATCAGACTCATTAGCCAATGCTCTGCGAAGATCTTTTTCCGAACAAGCGTCACCTAGAACAGGGACGATTCGAGCTGTCTCTATCCTCCGCTCGGGTAAAAGACCAAAAGCCTCAGAATTATTGTCCAGAACTCTTATTATGCTCCCTGAATCCGATAACATAACTGCTAAGGCAGATCCTAGTTGTCCGCATCCTAAAATTAAGATTCTTCTCGCTCTATAAACTGGAGTACGGTGGGGAGCCTGTTGTTGCTTTTGATCTTCCATTAAGCACCTATTCCCTGCTGATTACCTACACCTAAAGGAGGTCTGCACGTGATAACGGAGCATGGCGCATGCTTCAATACATACTCCAAAGATTCACTTAACGAATATGACTCAACATAATCAGATTTGGGAGGTAAACCGATAACGATGGTCTGCGCCCGTTCTTCAATAGCATGAGAAACAACGGCACTTCCTATAAACCGTGACTGAATAATTTGGCTCACTGGCCTAGTTTTCATATTCCTAGACAATTTTTCCATTCTATCCAGGGCTTCCTCGGCCCTACTTGTAAGATTAGAAACCTCTCGGTCCACTTCCACATTTCTGGGAACTTCAATAACATAAACTAATGAAAGTTTTTCTTTGGTTTCTCTTGATATCCGTGAAGCAACTTTCGTTACCTCCACATCTGAGTGAGTACCGTTTATAATTGCTATCATCATACTCTGAATATACTTTGTCCCAACAACGCTACCAGTTCCCCAATATCTCCCTGAAGAGAATCCTCACTATCAATTCTATAAGTTGGTAGATTTAGCATGGTTTATTATTAGGAAGCGTTCAATCCTGTCTCTGATAGCTCATCCACATAATCGGATATGGAATCCAATGACTCTAAAGAACTGTCATGTGCTGCAATGACGACCAGGTCACCCGCTTGCAACTTTTCATCAAGGCCAGGATTAAGTATAACTTTCCTTTTACGGCACATCGCTAGAGGTGATAGACCGTAACTATCTCTCGGGCTTGTAAACCCAAGTTCCGACAAACTTGAACCATCAAAGTGGGTCGGTACGGTAAATCGGCTAATCCCGTAATTAGAAGTCAGTTCCAGGTATTGTTCTACGCTAGCGTTAAAAAAACTGTGGGCTAATCTCGTACCCATTTCTTCCTCAGGCTGCACTACTCGATCGACTCCTATCCGACTCAGCGTGTTCGCATGCAAAGAATCCCTTGCTCTGGCTACGACAAGTTTTACTCCGATTGTCTTGAGCAAAACCGCCACCATGACGCTGGAGACAATATCTGTCCCAATGGCAACTACGGCTGCATCATAGTCATGCACCCCTAGATCCCTTAACACATTTTCATTTGTACAGTCGGCGCTGATTGCATATGTAGCCTGACCCAGGACTGATTGAACTCTTTCTTCATTACTATCTATCGCCAATACATCATGCCCAAGGTTATATAACGTTCTGGTGGTACTCACTCCAAAACGNCCAAGNCCAATAACCGCTACNTGTTTCTTATCCATAAGCTGCCATCCTTACTNCGAAAGATCTCTGGAAGAAGATTTAAGCATTTAATAAATTGATATGAGGTTANCCAATTGTAACCGGTTCCACTGCATTTCTATAATTATTCACGTCCCTATTAGGAACCATTTTAAGTCCAATAATTAAGGGCCCAACTCTGCCAATCAACATGGTTAAAATAACAATCACCTGACCAATCGGAGTCAACTGGTCCGTGATGCCAGTACTAAGACCGACAGTACCGAAAGCGGAAAATGATTCAAACAGTATGTCTCGAAGTAGTATTCCGCTGTTGGTGATCGCCAATCCGAGCGTACACAGGAAAACGAAACCTGTCGATATTACAAGTATTGCGTATGATCTGCGGATTGTCAGTTCATCAATTTCTCGATCAAACACTGTCAAGTAGGCTCTCTCACGGATCAATATATAGATACTCATCAATATAATGAAAAAAGTAGTAACTTTTATACCCCCTGCCACCGAAGCCGTAGCCCCACCAACAAACATCATTAACGACATGAATAAGTCAGTCGCTGGTCTGGCAAATTCATAGTTAATTGTCGTAAACCCTGCTGTTCTCCCGCTAATCCCCTCAAACAGTGAGATTGCAATCTTATGTGGGGTAGACAAAGATCCAAGAGTTAATTCGTTAGATCCTTCTGATACATATATAAAAATTCCAGCTACTATGATGAGGGATACAGTCATAATTAAGACTATCTTTGTGACAAGGGTATAAAGTCTAAATTTCCGCNTCAAAATAAGNTCTGAAACAACCCAGAAACTGAGGGTCCCAAGAAGAATCAAAATCCCCAAGATAGCTAGCAAAACAAAGTCCCCTTGATGAGCCANCAAACCAGCTTTTTCCGGGAATATGAAAATACCAGCATTGTTAAATCCAGATACAGCCAGAAATAATGATTGCCACAATGCTTCACCTGGTTCGTAAATGAAAATAAACCTAGAAAAAAAAGCTAGGAAACCAAAAATCTGAATTGAAACTGCGGTAATAACTATGGCTACACTTAAACGCTGCAAGCCTCCCAGCTGGTCCCTACTAAAAGTCTCCCGAATCAAGAGGCTTTGTGCCATCGATATCCTTTGCCCAAGTATTGTTAAAAGGAATGCCGCCAAAGCCATAAACCCCAGCCCACCCACAAACATAAGCACCATAATGACCAGCTGTCCTCCCATAGTCCAGTTACTTGAAGTTTCTACAACAACCAGGCCTGTAACAGTGACAGCAGACGTGGCAGTAAACAGAGCAACTAAAAACCCGCCAAAAGAGTCTTCATAGTGGGCAAAGGGTGCCATTAGACAAAGTGTGCCGATTGATATCAAAACAATAAAAATAATAATCAATAACATGGGTGAGGAGAAGGTTCGAGCGCGAATGCGTCTTTCGGACACGACAAATTCCGTAGGAGGTGTCTCACTAACTCTAGGCTTTTTGACTAAAACATCACCTGGTTTAGTGCCCGAGGGGCTGTTCATGGGATTAAATCCTTGAAATCATACAATTTGAAGTATGAGCAGTGCTTGAAAAGGAGAGGGCCATTGTAGCTGGCCCTATAATGCGCCTAACAGCCTGAATGATGTAAAAAACATTTTTTCACGAGAGTATTATACCAGTTTCCTAACGGATCAGGGTTTTCCTGACAATTGACCTTCATTAGCCAACAAAGCTCTTTAAGAGCCCATAAAATGTCCTTTATTTGGCTTGTGTTAACCATGCCAACCAGAGTTTAATTCTCTCTCAGTGGACAGGAGTCAACCTCCACAGGTAAGAGACGCTAGGAGCTGTGCATAATCAATGAGTGGTAAGAGGGGACTACATATCCCACATATCCCACATATCCCTCATCCCCACATTCCCAAACCACATGGCTTCATGCCCCACGTGTTGGATCAATACATACACTCGANGTGGGCCCACTATGTCTTTCAATGTGGTCTAGCAGCAGTCTCACTAGTTTTCATACTGCTAATTGGAGACACGGTCTTTAAAACAGCTATTGTGGTAGGTATAGCATCTTCTGCCTTCACAGTGTTTGTGATTCCAGATAGTGTGGCAGCCACCCCTCGAAAGGTGATAGGAGGTCACTTTGTAGCTGGAATCGTAGGGGCAGCTATATCTCTTTCCATCCAGTTCACAGGTTTGGATGCTTTTTCCGAGGACAAGAGATTTTTCATTGATATTATGGCAGCACTCTCCGTTGGAGTGGGCATTTTTGTGATGGTAGTAACCAATACGGAGCATCCGCCAGCGGCCGGAACGTCTTTGGGGCTTGTATTCTATGGTTTCGACTGGGCATCAATTGTGTTCATTATCCTGAGTGCCCTTCTCCTCTCACTAGTTAGGGTGGCCTTGAGACCTAAAATGATTAATTTGCTATAGCCTCATTTAGATTTATTTGCCGTCCCGAGGCCCTGGCTGCTATTTAGAAGTGTTCGGTGGCTCGGTATACCAATCTAAATATATATGACTGGGCATCGCTGACTCGAAAGTTAACTCCTATTTCACTGAGGCACGTTATTGTGTAATCTTTTAAGCAGATAGTCGGTTGTCTATAANAAAACTATATAACTACAGTCACTTTGATGGACTTGTCTACAAAAAACACCATAACAAAAATTCACGCCAGCGACACAAAGATGGTGTTGTCACTAACTGGTGCTGGCTCATCCGCGCTTAACTCGTTACTCGCTGTTGCAGGTGCTTCCCAGACGATCCTTGAAGGTCTCATACCATACTCTGAAGCTGCACTTCACGATATGACTGGAACTCAGGAGGAAGGTGCCGTCTCCGAGAAAACAGTTCTCGCGCTGGCTAAGTGGTCTTATTTTCGAGCAGCTGACCTGCGTGATAACTACTCCAAAGTCTTGGGCATATCATGTACTGCAGCTATAAGTACCGATAGAGAACGAAAAGGAGCTAATCAGGCATACGTGTCCGTTTGGGGAGCAAATGGCAGCACTAAAGCACATTTACAAATGAAAAAAGGACTCAGGACTCGTCAACAAGAAGAAACACTGGTAAGCGAGTTAATAATCTACGAAATCGCAAACGCTATATTTCCGGATTTCACGACGACCATAAATATATCTAGCGAAGACAGCTTAGAAAGAAATAAGACAGTATTCACCACACCGTTTGACTCACTTCTTGGGAAACAGATCCGTTCTTTCATGGTGACTAATACAGGAGAAATATTTGAGGATGCCAAGTTCTCCGGAGCGATTCTTTCNGGATCCTTTAATCCCCTCCATTTAGGACATTTAAAACTTGCTGAAACAGCCACACAACTACTAGACAAAGAGACAGCTTTTGAAATATCTGCTGCAAATGTTGACAAGCCGCCGTTAAGATCCTCAGAAATAAAGAAAAGAATCCAACAATTCAAAAATAAAGCTAATACCTTAGTTTCATTTGCTCCGCTGTTTTCCCAGAAATCCGCTNTGTATCCAGGCAGCACCTTTGTAATTGGGTACGATACAGCTAGCAGGCTCTTGAATCCAAAATATTACGAGAATGATAAAAGGACCATGTTCACATCCCTACACGAGATAGAAGCAAATGGGTGTGACTTTTTGGTTGCGGGACGGGTAGATGCCGGCTCATTCAGGGGACTGGATGACGTAGAAGTTCCCATACGATTCAAGGACATGATGGTAGGTATACCAGAAACTACGTTTCGGGTTGATCAATCATCCTCGGAAATTAGAGATAAAGGAATTTGATCGATGGCATACAAAAACATAAGAGAATTTATTAGCTTTCTAGAGGCTAATAATAACCTTAGGCGTGTAGAAGCTCCTGTCAGTCAACATCTTGAGATTGCCGAAATTACTGATCGGGTCATCAAGTCAGGTGGTCCCGCACTTTTGTTTGAAAATGTTGTTGGATTTACGACCCCAGTACTAACGAATTTGTTTGGAACACATCAACGAACAGCGTGGGCTCTGGGTGTTGATNAAACTTCCGAATTAACAGACAAAGTGAGAGATATCCTAGGTCTTGTTAAAAATCCGCCTTCCTCTATGTGGGATAAATTAAAAACTCTTAAAGACATAGTAGGAATGGCTCGAACCCAACCTAAATTAACAAAGAATGCACCGTGTCAAGAGGTGGTTTTAACAGGAAGTGATGCAAATCTGGAAATCCTTCCTCATCTAAAATGTTGGCCTATGGACGGGGGGAAATATATAACCCTACCCCTCGTGATTTCTCGTGATCCCAATTCGAACCGTAGAAACGTTGGCACTTACCGAATGCAAATCTACGACGAAAAGACAGCTGGTATGCATTGGCAAACCCATAAAGTGGGAGCAAGCCATTACAGGACGAGTGAAGAAAAAGGGCTAAGTCGCCTTGAAGTCGCGATAGTCTTAGGATGTGACCCAACGACTATGTGGACGGGAGCACTTCCGATACCACCAGATATGGACGAACTCGCCGTTGCAGGGATAATTCGTGATGCTCCAGTCGAGATGGTGAAGTGTCACACAATAAACTTGGAGGTTCCAGCCCACTCTGAGTTTGTANTGGAAGGCTATGTAATCCCAGGTGAACTGAAAACAGAAGGCCCCTTTGGAGACCATACTGGTTATTATTCTATGGAGGATAACTATCCAGTCTTTCACCTAAATGCCATCACCCATCGAAAAGATGCTATCTATCCCGCAACCGTGGTCGGAAGACCACCATCTGAAGATTTTTATATGGGGAAAGCAGTAGAAAGATTAATGCTGCCAGCTCTCCAAATGGCTTTGCCAGAAGTAAAAGATATGAACATGCCAGCCGAGGGAGCGTTCCATAATTTAGTCATAGTATCTGTCAAGAAAGAATATCCCGGCCATACCCGGAAAGTAATGAACGCACTATGGGGGCTTGGACTAATGATGCTGGCGAAAACTATTATTGTTGTAGATCATTATGTCGACGTCCAAAACCTCTCAGAAGTGGCTTGGAGAGTTGCCAGCAATATAGACCCCGAAAACGATATCATGTTTATTGAGGGTCCAGTGGACGATCTAGATCACTCTAGCGCTCAACCGAAATTTGGCAGCAAAATGGGAATCGATGCCACGGCCAAAACGAAACTTGATGGTAGAAATCGAGATTGGCCCCCAGATGTTGTCATGTCAGAAGAAATCATAAACCTAGTCAGTAATCGCTGGAAGGAATATGGTCTGTGACTGGATCAAATCGGGCAACCGGATTCTCTAAAATACCCGCCTTCCTTGACGCAATAAAATTTAATGAAAGTATTTTTGCCCTCCCATTCGCATATGTAGGCATGCTCCTAGCTGCCAACGGGCTACCAAATCTGTCACAATTTATATGGATTACTACAGCCATGGTTGGCGCGCGCACTGTCGGAATGGTGGCCAATAGAGTCATTGATAGAAACATAGACAGAAAAAATCCACGGGCATCGTCACGACATATTCCTGCTGGCATACTAAGAGCCACAGACCTAATAGCCCCAGCTCTAATAGCATTCCTGATTTTTATGGTCGCAGCATATAAGCTCAATATGTTGTCATTTATGTTGGCTCCACTGGCGGCCGGATATCTTATTTTCTATCCATTCACCAAAAGATTCACATGGACAGCCAATATATTACTCGGGTGGGCACTGGCCATAGCCCCATCAGCCGCCTGGATAGGAATAACTGGGAAACTATCACTGGAACCAATCATCTTGTCTTGCGCAGTTGCATGTTGGGCAGGAAGTTTCGACATTATCTACCACTGTCAGGACGTAAAATTCCAGGAAGATCAAAACTTACATTCAGTAGCTAAAAAATTTGGAGTTTCTAAAGCTTTTTTTATAGCAAAATTNTTAGACACATTAGCTTTAGGATTCCTAATAATGGTAGGCATCCTTTGTGAGCTGAATTTCCCTTACTTCCTATCCTGTGTTGTGGCGGGAGGTATCCTCATATATAAATACTTTCTCGTAAAGCCAAATGATTTATCAAAAATGGGTATGGCATTTATGAGAATAAACGCATTCGTATCTCTTAGCATCTTGTCTGGAAGCTCTATTTCCCTATATCTCATGTGAGAAGGTACGATAAAGGTATGAAAAATCCGNTAATCGTTGGTGTAACAGGGGCCAGNGGNTCAATACTTGCATCAAAAACTGTTGATGCCTTNTTGGAACTTAACNTCCCTATCGTTCTAGTGGCCTCCAATCCAGCGAGAATGGTCTGGCAATTGGAAATGNCTGAAACCTTTGGAGAGTCTCTTGAACGCTGGGCAGAAAATCCTAGTTTCTCCCACCATGCGATCAGTGACCTGCAAGCACCAATTGCGAGCGGTACTTACCCTGGACGCGGCATGGTAATAGTACCTGGGAGCATGGCAACCATTTCCGCGATCGTTAACGGGATATCTGACAACCTCATACGAAGAGCAGCTGACGTTTGCCTTAAAGAAAAACGGCCCTTTGTGATAGTTCCGAGAGAAAGTCCTTTAAATAGGATACATCTCTCTAATCTTGCGGCCTTAGACAGCTTTGGTACTAGTATAGTTACAGCAGACCCACCATACTACCTTCCAATCAAAACTCTAGANGATTCCGCCACCTTTACTGCTCAAAGGGTTTTACTTGCACTGAATATAATCAAGGAACTTCCTGAAGAATTCAGATATGGAGAGGGTTAAAACTTGTTGGACATCATCAAATGAAATTTGGAGTCGCAGTTACCACCTCGGTAACTCCTGCTGTGACAGAATTAGACCAGAAGGATTACGTTGAACGTGTCAGTTCAGTTGCTGAATCTAATGGTTTTGATTCTATTTGGGTCAGCGATAGAACTGTATATCCTGCAGATCTATCCAATCGATACCCTGATCAATTTGGGCCAGGAAAAAATGACCCTAACACCCAAAACGTTCTAGAAGCCCTCACCACTCTCGCATATGTCGGTGGAGCCACTAGATCCATAAAACTAGGAACGAGCGTGCTGGTCCTTCCATTTCGTAATCCTATTTTAAACACAAAAATGATTTCCACGTTGGATGTTCTATCAGGAGGACGACTCATCCTCGGAATTGGTTCTGGTTGGATGCAAGAAGAATTCGATGCTATGGGTTCCAACTACAACTTAAGAGGGCAGATCACTGACGAACATTTGGATTTTTTTTTAAACTCTTGCTCAAACCAAGTCTTCTCAGGATCNTCGCAGGATGCCAACCGCATTAAAATGAGACTTTTCCCACAGGCACTTCAGAAACCTCACCCTCCAATCTGGATCGGAGGGAACTCCAGAGCTTCTTTACTAAGAACAGCACGTTTTGGAGACGGCTGGCATGCCATTCGGTTAACTCCAAAGGAGTTGAAGGATCAGAAAATAGAGTTGGGGAAACTATGCCATCGAACTGAAAGGGATATTTCTGAGATCGTCGTGAGTTTGAGAGCTACCGTTTCTATAGGGCAACCTCTATATGATAAATCTGGGGAAAGAATGCCTTTAACCGGCTCTCTGGATCTTGTACAGAGCGACCTCAACAATTACCAGGAATCTGGGTTAGACTACCTGGTAGTTTCTATGGCAGGAAGTTCCGTAAACAAAGTCATCGAATCCGTGAATCTATTCAGTTCTGAATTCTTAGATTGAGTAACAAGCATATTGAGGTCTAGAACGCAAAAATGTTTGACTTCCACACACACACTTTTTTGAGCGACGGCGTATTGTCACCAATTGAGTTGATCCGTAGAGCGATGCACATTGGATACAAAACTATGGCTATCACCGACCACGTAGGGCCAGGAAATCTTGAATTTGTTCTAAACACTTTAAAAGCAGACTGTTTGATGGCAGAAAAAAGGTGGGACATAGAAGTACTGCCAGGAGTCGAAATAACTCACACCCCAATAGAAGACATTGACGAGCTGGCAAATGAGGCAAAGAAACTGGGNGCTAAAATTGTCAACGTCCACGGGGAAACTATAATGGAACCTGTCTTTCCAGGAACGAATCTAGCNGCGGTATCTTCACCTTATGTGGACATATTGGCCCATCCCGGATTGATATCCGTTGAGGAAGCAAAAATCGCTTCTGAAAATGGCGTTTTTCTTGAAATATCAGGCCGAAAAGGACACGGGTTATCTAATGGACACGTTGTTAAAACAGCCTCAGAAGCAGGTGCCTCAATCATTTTAGACTCTGATGCCCATGAGCCAGAAGACCTCATGACGAAAGAGTATGCAGAAAAAGTCGCCCTTGGTTCCGGATTGAACCCGAACCGCACAAGAGAATTGTTGGAGAAATCCCCCATAGCTCTCTTAAAACGGTTGAAACTGAGATAAAAATTCCGGCGTTTCACTAATCGTCCGGAAGAACAACCGACTCCGGCTCCTCCCCATTCGCAACACGACTTGAGTTATACATCGCAAAAGCCCGGCTCTTCTCTCCCGCCTCCTGCGTAAATGCAGCGAGATGAGGTGTTATCAAAACATTATCCATATCTATAAGCGGATTATTTTCTGGNGTTGGCTCCACTTCCAGTACATCCACTCCCGCAGCCATTATTTTGTTTGATTCCATGGCTCTAATAAAGGCCTGCTCATCCACTACTGGGCCCCTGCAAGCGTTTATAAGAACTGCCTCTGGCTTCATAAGGTCAAATTCTCGGTCACTAATCATTCCCCTTGTCTGCCTATTCAAAGGGACATGGAGAGTAATCAAATCCGACGTGCTTAATAGTTCATCCCTATCAACCTTAGTTAGTCCCAGTCTGGATATAAGCTCAGCATCAGGATCAACAATATCGTCGTAAATNAGATTGCAATCCCAACCCTGTAGTCGTTGTGCCACCCTGGAGCCTATACGCCCTACCCCGATAATGCCAACTGTTTTATCTGTTAGCTCATGAGCCTGTGAAAACCAATCCGGACGAATATTCCCCATCCATTTCCGATCTTGAACATTTTGGAACTGTAGATGAAGTTTTCTGTACACACCTACCATCAAGGCTATGGTATGTTCAGCAACAGCAACGGCATTGCCTCCCCCGTTATTTGAAACTTTAATACCAAGCTCTCCGAGAGCCGCCTTATCCAATTTATCAGTTCCTGCACTAGTCGTCTGAAGCAATCGCAATTCAGGGCATTTAGCAGCGAGTTCAACCTCAAAATCAATAGCCCCTCCTAGTATTATTGCTTTGGTATTTGAGAGGGCACGAGCAGCTTCATCTGGGTCCTGTTCTGANTCAACCCACTGGATCTCTACACCCTCAGGGGCTGCATCCCTCAACTGATTAATCAAAGATTCATCAGGTCCATATATTACAATCTCATTACTCATATAAATTAGACTCCCTATTGAAAACTATGTGAGGATTATATGAATAGCACGTAATCACGACAAGTTAGATATTAAATAGCGACAGTTTTACAAGGGTAAGAGGTCAACTGACAAACTGAAAACAATGTATAAGCAGATAGCCATCGACGGACCAGTAGCATCCGGAAAAACTGTCGTGGGGAAAATTCTNAGTGAGAACTTAGGCTGGAGATTCCTAGATACAGGTCTAATGTACAGAGCCATCACTTGGCTGGCTCTTGATAACCAAATTGATGCTTCCGATCATCTTGGATTGGAGAATCTCGCCATGAATTCTCAAATCGCATTGATACCTTCATGTCGAGGCGATCGGCTCATAGTAAACAAAAATGATATAACCNACGAGTTACGAAACAGAAGTGTGGAGGCCACTGTTTCTTTTATTTCCCAAATACCAGGCGTGAGAATGGCTCTAATATCGAAGCAACGAGAAATTGCAAATACAGGCTCAATAGTAATGGTTGGGAGAGACATAGCAACTAAAGTCCTAAAATATGCTGATGTGAAAGTATTTTTAACGGCTTCCTCAGATGAACGTGCGAAAAGAAGATTTTCTCAAGCTTCAGCAATGAATCCAGATATTACATTGAAAATAGTGAAGGCTGATTTAGAAANGCGTGATTTGATTGATTCCCAAAACAAGGAGTCTCCACTGCTTCCTGCAGATGATTCTGTAATAATAAACACAGATAATATGGGGATAGGTAAGGTGGTTCAAAAAATTATGCAACTCCTAATTACAGAATAATGGCTGCATTCTATTCAACCTGTAGGTATCTACAGGGTGTCACTTTAAAGCTATTTTCCAACTATCAGATCATAGGGCAGGAGAACATTCCTCCCATGGGACCTTTGATAGTAGTTTCCAACCATCTGAGCTATATTGACCCCTCTGTTTTAAGCCATGCCGTAAAAAGGAGGCTTAACTTTTTAGCTAAAAGTAGTCTTTTTACCGGATTCCCAGTCAGCCAAATGCTTTATGCATATGGNGCACACCCATTGAATAGACAGGGGGCAGACATAGCTGCAGTAAGGTGGGCAAAGGAAAAGTTGAGCAGAGATGGTACCTTGGTTATTTTTCCCGAAGGCACTCGAAGCAATGGAAAAATGATCCGTGGTAAGCAAGGCGTAGCCAGAATTATCCAAATGACTGGGTCTCCCATCCTTCCAGTAGGGATCACTGGCACACAGAACCTTCAATCTTTATTGAGAGTCGTGAATCCTACTGGGGACATAAAGGTAAATATTGGCTCCCCTTTTTCCCTACCCTCGGTAGAAGGAAAGATAAGCACTGACGTGATGCAGACAATGACTGACATGNTTATGGCCAGGATTGCATCTCTTGTACCCAATGAATATAGAGGTGTATACAAAACTTCCGATTCTAATAGCCACAACCCCTTAGGAAATAAAATATGTGTGGAATAGTGGGCTATACAGGCACTAGAAATGCCCTAGACATCCTAGTACCTAGTTTGGAACGGCTTGAATATAGAGGTTATGACAGTGCAGGAGTCTGCGTTGCCGACGGAGCCGACTCAATTCATACCGTAAGAACAACAGGCAAACTCTCCAGTCTCAAGAAAAAACTCGACACCCACGCCTCTCTCAGAGGGTGTTCAGGTATTGGACACACTCGCTGGGCAACTCATGGCGAAGTTACAGTTGAAAATGCTCATCCCCATCAGGATTGNCGGAAGGAAATTTCTGTCGCACACAACGGAATAGTTGAAAATTATGCCCCTTTGAAAAAGGAATTACAGAATGTGGGCCACAAGTTCTTATCAATGACTGACACTGAAATAATCCCNCATCTAATAGAGGAGGAACTCAAACATACAAAATCTTTAGAAAAAGCTGTAGCCACGGCTGTATCAAAATTAGAGGGTGGAAATTCTATAGTAGTAATATCCACAGCGAACAAGGGCACAATAATTGCGGCTAGACGGGGAAATTCCGGGGGTATAGCTATCGGTAGTGGAGACAACGAAATGTTCGTTGCCAGTGATTTACCGGCTCTTATCCCACACACGAAAATANTACAACATCTTGATGCGGGTGAGATGGCAGTAATAAGCCCGACAAATGCTTTATACAGGGACATTAAAGGAAATTTATTGAACAAGCCTTACACAGAAATTTCCTTTAATGTGCAGGGCACTGACAAAGGTACTTTTGATCACTTTATGCTTAAAGAGATTTATGAACAACCTAAAGCGATCAGTCAAACATTTAAAGACCGAGTTTCATTCGATAAAGAACAGATTGATTTCCCAGATTTCCCACTGAGTTTTGAGGAAATCAATTCANTGAAAAAGATAGTTTTGGTGGGCATGGGATCAAGTCTACACGCCGCAATGGTTGGAAAAACNTGGTTGGAACAAATTGCAGGAATTCCAGCAGAATGGGATCACTCATCCGAATTTAGATACAGAGAATCCGTTTTCCAAGAAGGAACTCTTTTAATATCTCTAACNCAGTCGGGAGAAACTGCTGATACCCTCGCAGCAATGCTACGAGCTAAGGAAAACTTAATCAGTCAGATCGTTTTATCAAACTACCCCGGAACTCAAGCTGAACGAATCGCTGAAAGATTACTTCCCATTGAAGCTGGACCTGAAATAGGGGTTGCTGCAACAAAAACGTTCACCTGTTCACTGTCCACACTCTATTTATTGTCTGTATTTCTTGGCGTTAAGAGGGGCAAGCTAGATCAAATGAAGATTTCCTCCTTGATAGGTAATCTGTCCCTGCTACCGGAACTCATGACTAAATACCTCAGCACCGACGACGATATAAGAGAAATAGCAAATAAATACCAGGAGTATCCAAATTTTTTGTTCCTGGGAAGAGGCTTAAATTATCCCTTAGCAATGGAAGGTGCATTGAAACTAAAAGAGGTGAGCTACATTCATGCTGAAGGATACGCGGCTGGTGAAATGAAACACGGACCTATCTCACTGATCGACAAGTCAATGCCAGTTGTTGGAATAATGCCCTCAGATTCGCTAAGGGACAAAATGCTTAGCAGCTTAAATGAATCCAAAGCAAGGGGAGCAAGGGTTCTCGCTATCGCCTCTGAAAGCGATAAGGCAGTTANAGAAATCGTGGATGATGTCATATGGCTACCGGATGCTCCCAGTGACTTAAATCCCATTTTAGCCGCCTTGCCATTGCAATTACTGGCTTACCACATNGCCCTTCTTAGGGGTTGCGATATTGACCAACCACGAAATTTGGCTAAATCTGTCACGGTGGAATAAATTTAGAGGAGTGACCTGATGACTGAAATTGAATCAAGTATTCGCCTATTAGCAAAGGCAAAGAGAATTACAATCCCAGAGGAAGACATAGAAAGTTTAGTCTCCCAGATAAGAGCAGCAACAGAGGAACTAGAGAAGCTGGAAGCGATTATCAAGGAAGATGTTCCGTTGTTTATGCCGCCCTTACTGTCAAAAATACAAAATCCGGATGAGAACTAATTGATATGAACTCACTTTGCGCCATCTCAATAAAAGAGGCTGCCGGCCTTATATCTGCTCATAAAGTCAAACCTTCAGAACTGGTGGAAGCTCACATTGAGCGAATAAACGCTACGGACGACAAACTGAATTCTTTTGTAACGATTCTGTCGGAATCTGCCTTGCATTCCTCATTCATTGCCGAAAAAGAAATTATGAACGGAAATTACAGAGGTCCCATTCACGGCATACCGATAGGTCTTAAAGACTTGTACGACACTGCAGGAACAATAACCACCGTAGGTTCCAAAATATACCGTGAGCGCCTTCCACAGGAAGATGCTACTGTAGTCAGCAGACTAAAAGAGGCTGGGGCGATTGTAGTTGGAAAACTACAAATGCATGAGTTTGCCCTAGGAGCAACGAGTATAAATCCTCACGATGGCCCTGCGCGAAACCCTTGGGATACAGAGCGAATAACGGGAGGATCAAGTGGAGGATCAGCCTCCTCTGTGGCCGCCGGACAATGCATGGCTTCCCTTGGAACAGACACCGGTGGTTCAATAAGAATCCCTTCGGCTCTTTGTGGGATAGTAGGACTAAAACCAACATTCGGGAGAGTGAGCCGTAAGGGTGTATTCCCTTTAAGCTGGACCATGGATACAGTGGGACCAATGACCCGAACTGTGGAAGACGCAGCCTTAATGCTCAACGCTATGGTTTCATTTGATCCTTCTGATCCGGGATCATCTCCCCATGAAACGGAAGATTTCACAAGCAAACTCGGACTGGGGATAAAAGGCCTAACAATCGGAGTTCCTCAAGAATACTTTTACGAAACCACTTCTCCTGAGGTAAAAGAAGCCTTAAACTCTGCAGAAAAAGTATTTGAGTCCCTCGGCGCAAAAGTCATTCCTATATCCATACCTGTGTTAGAGCATAGCCTGGCTATATCTGGAACCATTATGTTGACCGAGGCGGCATCAGTACATGAAAGGAATTTAAAGGACAGACCTTTTGACATTGGGGATGATGTGAGACTACGCCTGACTCAAGGATCTCTATATAGTGCGGTAGACTATTTGAAGGCACAAAGAGGCAGACACGAGTTCAATAATCAAATCGATAAAGCTATGGAAACGGTGGACATACTCCTCGCTCCTACTGTGGGGATCGGCGCNCCCAAAATCGACGATAAAACTGTAGTCCTTAACGGTGTTGAATATCCTGCACTGGCTTTAATGCCTAGACTCACCAGGCCACATAACATTTGCGGTCTGCCAACTATCAGCATCCCCTGTGGTTTCACCAGCTCCGGGTTGCCAATAGGTATGCAATTAGCAGGAAGAGCTTTTGAGGACTCGGTTGTGATACAAACCGCTAATGCCTACGAAAATGCGACGGGCTGGACAAAACAAAGCCCCGTTATTTAAGTTAAGTAAAAATAATTTGACTGTGAAATAGACGATATAGGAACACAAGAAGGGGTTAATGACTGAAGAAGCGCAATCGAAAGTTTTAAGCCTGCACCAAGCTGCCAGAGAAGTAGGTGTCTCTTTCTCACGCGAGTGGGTGCCAAAGAGCAAATTTGTCAGAGCAAACAGTATGAAGTTTCACTATCTAGAATGGGGGGACACATCTAATCCCGTAATTTTGATGCTTCATGGATTTGCTCAACAGGCCCATTCATGGGATTTCGTGGCTCTAGCATTTGCAGATAGGTATCGGATTCTAGCGATCGACCAAAGAGGTCACGGAGATAGCGATTGGGCAACAGATGGAGATTATAGTCCTGAAACGCAACAAATCGACTTAGAGGGAATTGTAGCGGAACTAGAATTGGACGAATTCATCTTGATGGGACTATCAATGGGTGGACGAAATGCATTCACATACGCGGCAAATAACCCTGAAAAAGTAAACGCTCTAATCATTGTTGACGCTGGGCCAGAAAACGTGAGAGCTGGAACTCAAAATATCCAAAATTTCGTTGAGCAGGAAGATGAATTGGACTCAATCGATGCTTTTGTAGATAGGGTGATTAAGTACAACCCAAGGCGAGACCCCATACAAATTAGAGGAAGCATCGTAAACAATCTCAGACAACTCCCAAGCGGGAAATGGACGTGGAAATACGATAAGCTTTTGCGTTCTGCAGGAAGGATGGGCAAAAAACAAGACCCTGAGATTACTGAGCGACTTTGGAAATATGTCGAAAGTCTTTCATGCCCCACTTTGGTGGTCAAAGGTGATCGCAGCGATGTTATTGCGGCTGGAACCGCCGACCAAATGCACAAGAGAATCCCAGGAGGAAAAATAGCGATCGTTGAAAATGCTGGTCACCTTGTCATGGGAGATAACCCCCCGGGCTTCGAGAAAGCTGTGACAACATTCATCCGGGAAATATAGGAGATATCAAAACGCACTTTCCTGACATACGACATTTTCGACATTTTAAATTAGCTAAGGGCAAATTGCGGTACCAAAATCCTAATGTTACAATTTTTAGGTTAAACAAAAGATCTATAAGTAAGAGAGAGGAATCCAGGAGAACGGATTGGATAAGGCTGACAAGCAGGCCGTAATAGAAGAGTACCGCACTCATGAAAAAGACACGGGCTCAACTGAGTCTCAAGTCGCGGTATTAACGACACGCATCATAGAACTTACGCAACATTTGCGTGAGCACAAGCATGATGAGTCCACCCGGCGTGGACTTTTGAAGCTTGTTGGGCGAAGGCGTAGGCTACTAAGGTATCTAAATTCACAAGATGTGAGCCGGTACCGAGCACTGATCGCAAAGCTAGGGCTACGCAGTTAGCCACACGAACCCCGTATTCGGGCATATTCGTAATTCAAGCTCTCGGTTTCCCCCTCAGGAGGAAGGACCATTACAGTATCAACAATTAGCCGTGAAATCGGCACACACACCCTAGAATTCGAGACAGGNCGCCTAGCTCAGAAAGCAAGTGGAGCAGTTATTGTCCGGCAAGGCGATAATGTTGCTTTAGTCACAGTTACGATGAGTGAACCAAGAGAAGGAATAGATTTTTTCCCACTCACCGTAGATTTGGAAGAAAGGCATTATGCCATAGGACAAATCCCTGGTAGTTTTTTCAGGCGGGAGGGACGACCCACTACGCATGCAGTTTTGACTGACAGACTTATTGACCGACCTATTCGACCCCTTTTCCCCAAGGGTTTTAAAAATGAAGTNCAGGTAATCGTTACTACTCTGTCCAGTGATCAAGAAACTCCTTTCGACATTATTGCCTTAAACGGAGTTTCCGCAGCATTATCAATATCTAACATACCCTTCAATGGGCCACTAGCTGCCACAAGAATGGGCTACTTAGAGGGAGAATTCATAGTCAACCCCACATATGAGCAGATTCAAGGCAGTGATTTAGACATAGTTGTGGCAGGAACAAGAGACGGAGTGTCAATGATGGAGGCCGGAGCCAGTATCGTTGACGAAGACACAGTTTATGAGGCAATCCAAATAGCTCAGAATGTGAATCTGGAAATGCTATCCCTTCAAGAAGATTTCGTTGAAGAGGCTGGTCAACCAAAATCTGACTTTGTTCCGCGAGGACATGACCCTGCTGCGGTAGAAAAAGCCAGGAATATCCTAGGCAATAAAATCTACGGAGCAATGAGAGATTCATCAGACCAAGATGACATGCAGGCTATGTTGAGTTCTTTAGAAGATGAGCTGACGGAGTCGTTGGCTCCGGAGTTTGAATCGGCAGTATCCGCTGGTGCCTTTGAGGAACTTCTCGACGAGCAATTCAGGGTAAGAATACTTAAAGACGGAGTAAGGCCTGATGGTCGAGGTCTCAGAGAGATACGGGAGCTTTCGGCAGAGGTATCTTTGCTACCAAGAACCCACGGCTCTGGCTTATTCAATAGAGGAGAAACCCAAATTCTTGGAGTAGCCACCTTAGGATCCGCTGGAGATGCTCAAAGGATTGATGACCTTAGTCCTGAAGAATCAAAACGATTCATGCTTCATTACAATTTTCCTCCCTATTCTGTCGGTGAAGCCCGACGAGTAGGANCGCCAGGAAGAAGAGAGATAGGACATGGCGCCTTGGCAGAAAAAGCTTTGAGTGCGGTCCTACCAAGCGAAGAAGATTTTCCTTATACCTTAAGAATCGTCTGCGAAGCCCTTAGCTCCAATGGAAGCACTTCTATGGGTAGCGTCTGNGCNGGAACACTTTCATTGATGGATGCAGGAGTTCCTATAAGTGCCCCGGTTGCTGGTATATCAGTTGGATTAGTAACTGGAGAAGATGGCGAATACGTCACTCTCACAGATATTCAGGGTCTTGAGGACCATGTTGGAGATATGGACTTTAAGGTAGCAGGCACTGCTGACGGCATAACGGCTATACAGCTCGACATCAAAGTAAACAGCATTAGTTTTGATGTGATACGGGAAGCCCTGAGTCAGGCCAAAGAGGCCAGGTTACAGGTTTTGGATGTTATCAAACAAGCCATACCGGAAGTTCGCGCCGACGTAAGTCCATATGCGCCAAGAATTGAAAAGATTAAGGTTCCTGTAGACAAGATAGGAGCAGTAATAGGCCCTGGGGGCAAAACTATTCGCGGTATAGTTGAAGCAACTAAGGCAACCGTGGACATCGAGGATGACGGGACNGTACTCATTGGATCGTCAGATGCAGAGGCTTCTGCAAAGGCTATTCAAATGATCAAGGATTTAACACGGGAGATAGAAGTTGGTGAAGTTTTCACAGGAAAAGTTGCCAAAATTGCCAGTTTCGGAGCCTTTGTGGAAATACTCCCNGGAACAGACGGAATGGTGCACATCAGCGAACTGGATACTCACCGTGTAGCGAGTGTTGATGATGTTGTGAGTGTAGGTGATGAAGTCACTGTAAAAGTAATAAGTAAAGACAACGCTGGCAGGATAAAATTATCAAGAAAAGCAATGCTGGCCGGAAATGAAGAAACTTATGATGAACCAGAACTAGACGTGGAAATCGGAGACATCATCACAGGAAAAGTAGTAAACATTGCCAGTTTCGGAGCTTTCGTAGAGGTCGNACCTGGAACAGATGGTATGGTCCACATTAGTGAATTAGAAAACCACCGTGTGGCAACCGTAGAAGACGTTGTCAGTGTCGGGGATGAGATTACTGTAAAAATAATTGATATTGACGACAGGGGACGAATTAAACTCTCCAGAAAAGCCTTACTTTCTGATTAGTCATTGAATGTAGTACCTGAAACCCGGCNCATTTTTAAAAAAGTCGGCTAGAGTTGCTGTTTTACTTATAATTTAGTAGTTCGAATTGGTGTGAATCAAAGGTCAAAGTGGGAGGAAGGTATGGTTGACTTAAAAATTGTAGTTCACGGAGCTCTTGGCAAAATGGGGCAGGAAGTCCTNAANGCCGTGAACAACACCGATGGCCTAGTNGCAGTCGGAGGCGCGGACTTTGCCGCCTCAGAGAACACTGTAGCGATTCCAAACAGTAACTCCGAGGTTCCCCTCACTAATGACTTATCCCAAATAATAGGCAATGCAGATGTAGTAGTTGATTTTACGAANGCCGAAGGGGCGAAAAATGTAATGGCGGTATCTGCTCCAGCAGGGGTCCATTGCGTCATTGGATCGACCGGTATGTCAGAAAAAGATTTATCACTCGCACAAACTCTTGCTACAGATAACGGAACAAGCATAATTATCGCCCCAAATTTTGCCATGGGAGCCGTCCTAATGACACATTTGGTAGGTCTTGCATCAAAGTTCTTTGATTACGCAGATCTTACNGAAGTCCATCATGAAGCGAAAATAGACGCCCCTTCTGGGACTGCCATATCAATTGCTCAGGCAGCAGCAGATGGGAAAAAGAGCCCATTCGAAGCGCCAACAGCTGAAAAGGAACTCATCAACAACACAAGGGGTGGGGACCATGCAGGCGTCGTAATTCATAGTGGAAGAATGCCGGGGCGTGTCGCACATCATGAAATGGTTTTTGGGGCTTTAGGACAAACGNTGACTATACGCCATGATTCAATAAATAGAGAAAGTTTCATGCCTGGAGTCATAATGGCGATAAAAGAGTCAGTAACCAGTAAAGGCCTTACGGTCGGTCTANATAAAATNATGGGCCTGTAGAAGTACCTACGGAGAGAAAATTGGATTCTTGTAAAGTTGCGGTAATAGGGGCAACCGGTGCGGTGGGACGAGTATTCTTGCAAATAGCCGAGGAACGAAATTTCCCNATAGAAGAAATAAGACTCTGTGCCTCAGAAAGGTCTGTTGGCAAAAAACTGAATTTCAGTGGGAAAGATATAGAAGTAGAGCTATGTACTCCCACACTACTGGATGAAGTTGATTTTTCTTTCATATCAGCCAATGGCGATGTGAGTAGGAAAATAGCTCCCTTGTCAGCAAAACACGGTGCGGTAGCAATCGATGATAGTTCAGCCTTNCGCATGAGTGACACTGTACCTCTCGTCGTTCCCGAAGTTAATGCGGATGATTTAAATAACCACCAGGGAATAGTAGCGATACCAAATTGTTCAACAACTCCTCTNGTCATGGTCCTCAAACCGCTATCAAGTCAAGCCAAAATTAGAAGAGTGGTAGTGGACACGTTTCAGTCTGTAACCGGAACTGGTTCGGCTGCTCTCGAGGAAATGAAAACCCAAAGTTCTGAAGTATTGAAAGGGAGGAAAGCCAATGCTAAAGAATACCCTCATCAAATAGCTTTCAACGTTCTACCGCACATAGAACCATTCCAAGAGAACGGATATACCAACGAAGAAATGAAGATGCTCCACGAAACTCGGAAAATCCTTCATGATCCCGAAGTGATGGTTTCAGCAACCTGCGTGAGAGTTCCGGTGGCCGTAAGTCACAGTGAAGCTATTCATATAGAATTTGATAAACCTGTTGACCCTAAAACAGTCAGAGCTATTTTAAGTGACCAGCCCGGAATTAGGATTGTAGACGACCCTTTTTCCAATGTGTATCCTATGCCCATAGAAGCGGCTGGATCTGACGAAGTGTTAGTTGGCAGAATACGTCGAGATATTTCCAACCCAAACGGAATAGCTTTATGGGTAGTTTGCGATAACCTTCGTAANGGTGCAGCATTAAATGCAATCCAAATAGCTGAGGAAATGATGCGAAGAAATTTGGTCCCACAGTCCTCTTGGAGGTAAATTGAATGGCAACGTTTGGAAGATTACTAACCGCGATGATCACGCCATTTGACGAGGAAGGAAATATTAATTTCCCTCAAGCTAGAAAACTGGCAAAAGGGCTTACCGAGTCAGGCACTGATGGTCTGGTAATAGGTGGTACAACTGGGGAAGCCCCTTCTATGTCTGATGACGAAAAAATACAATTATATGCAGAGGTCAAGGAAGAAGTAGGTGATACGGCTTCGGTCATAGCGGGAACCACTGATAATAACCATCGTAAATCTATAGAGCTGTCTCAGGAAGCAGAGAAAGTGGGAGCCGATGGACTTCTACTCACAGTACCTGCGTATAACAAACCTTCCCAGGAAGGTCTATACCAAAATTTTAAGGCTATTTCAGAGGCTACTTCTCTCCCAGGATTGCTCTACAACGTTCCATCAAGAACTTCTCTTAATATGGACGTAGAGACGACCTTAAGGCTTGCCGAAATTGACAGCATCGTTGGTGTAAAGGAAGCCTCAAGCGATTATGGCCAAATTACCCGAATAATNGATGGAGCACCCGATGGATTTGATGTTTGGTCAGGTAATGACGACGAAACATTTCCAATAATGTGCGTTGGGGGTTATGGGATAGTCAGTGTTGCATCAAACCTATATGGGAACCAGATTAAAAATATGATGGGACAAATTCTTGAAGGCAATATTGAAGCAGCAGCAAAGGCGCATAAAAGGTTGCTTCCAATATTTAACGCTTTATTTTGGGTAACAAACCCTGTACCTATTAAGTACGCCGTTAATCGAGCTGGATTCGACGCTGGCAAGAACAGGCTCCCTCTTTGTGATCCTGACCAAGCATTCACCAGTAAATTCGATGAGGTAATGGATAGATACGACGTAGACCTACCAATCGATTAACTAAAATAAAACAGGGNTACAAATTAAATCCCAGTCTAATAGGTCTTTTTAAATCACTGGTCTCGGCATTATAGTCTGGTCTCTATGAGGACCAGTTGATATTATGTCCACTTTACAATTGATCAGATCTTCCAGTCGGTCAACATAAATTTTTGCGTTGGTCGGCAATTTATTTATATCGGACANTCCCGCTGTAGGTTCGTCCCATCCANTCAATGTCTCATAGACAGGCTTGCATCTTTCCAGTGCCGCGGCACCTCCAGGGGGTTCATCCAGGACATCACCGTCAAGCTGATAAGAAGTACAAACATCAAGCGACTCAAACCCATCAAGAACATCCAGACGAGTTATCACAGCAGACGTATATCCATTTATCCGCGTGCTATAACGAGCCGCAACGCCGTCAAACCATCCTACCCTTCTAGGTCTCCCTGTAGTAGTTCCAAATTCCTTGGCAAGAGTTCGAATTTCTTCTCCTATCTCATTGAATAATTCAGTCGGAAATGGTCCTGCTCCCACTCGTGTGTTATATGCCTTAAATACTCCCAAAACCGTCGTTATATTTTGAGGCTGTATTGCTAATCCAGTACTTGCCCCTCCAATAGTTGGATTAGAAGACGTAACATAGGGATAGGTACCATGGTCAAGGTCTAACAAAATACCTTGGGCCCCCTCCAGTACAACGTTTCCTCCTCGATCCAATGTGTCATTAACATATCTTCCTGCAGGACCTATAAATGGCTTCAGCCTCTCAGCCCAAACCTTACATTTATCAAACAATGCATCTGAAGATACAGGCTCTGATTCATACACTTTCGTTATGACCTTGTTGGTAAAAGTCAAAACATCTTCAAGCCTCTCATGAAGAGTGTCCAAATCTAATAAATCGGCCGCTCGGATGCCGGTTCTGGAGGTCTTATCACTATACGCAGGGCCAATCCCCTTACCTGTTGTCCCTATCGCCGAAATACCACGAGCNGATTCAGCTAAGGTATCCAATATTATGTGATAAGGCATTATCAAGTGGGCACGTTCGCTAATGATAAGTCGGCCGTCAACGCTTATGCCTGCTTGAGATAAAGATTCGATTTCCTCTATCAAAACGTCGGGGTCAACTACGGTTCCATTCCCAATAACATTCATCACATCTTCTCTAAAAACTCCGCAAGGAATAATGTGAAGGCTGAAGTCCCCCAAATCGTTTATTACGGTGTGACCGGCATTGTTCCCACCTGAAAAGCGAGCAACAACGTCCGCATCACTTGACAGGAAATCGATTATTTTCCCTTTACCTTCGTCGCCCCATTGGGCTCCTAGAACCGCATAAGCAGGCATACAATGCCCTCCTGTTCACTGCGCATAAATAGCCCGTTCACCACACCCCGTCATAGTTACAGGGTTAGCGCCGGGCAAAAAAATTTCTCCTCAAAAACAGTGCGCGACCATTGCCGCGAACCCAGAATTGGGAGATTCACTATGAGTATATCAGAATCCTCAAAGTCGACCACAGATCAGATGTCAAATTTACACGAGTTTCTTAAGGAGTCTTATCGCCTCTTTCCGATACCAGATTAGCTCTTCAGCAGTTAGTTNTACATCTCTAATGTTCTCCGTATAGTCATATCCACCTANNGATNAAGGACCAGAAACAATATNAATAGCTAATTCCTGAATGACTCCTGAAGGTGTAACGACTAAACATCCCCGATCAGGGGAATCAGGCATGGGTTCTAATTCTATGGCATGTATGGTGTCCATCCCCATAAATCCTGGAAACACATCTATGAGGCCTATGATTTTTTCTATCAGGAATAAAAGTTCGTCAGAATTCAAAGAATCAACAGATTGTATTTGCTGCAGCATGTCATCAGGCGTGTTTCCGTGACTAGACATAATTGACACTCCTGTAATACGGATACTATTATTTAACTCCTAAGAGACTAGCANGGCAACGTAGCTCAGGGGTTAGAGCGGGCGCTTCATAAGCGCTAGGTCGCTGGTTCAAATCCAGCCGTTGCCAGGGNTCTCCAGCGTCCCTGTTACTCACAGCTGAATTGCAGCAGCTAAGGGCGGTTAGCTCAGTTGGTTAGAGCGCCTGCCTCACACGCAGGAGGTCAGAGGTTCGAGTCCTCTATCGCCCACCACGCTGCCGGTTACCGTGTGGTGGATGAGTAAAATGCTGACGAAAAATGCCGAAGTGGCGGAATGGCAGACGCGCTACGTTCAGGACGTAGTATCCGTAAGGGTGTGTGGGTTCAAATCCCTCCTTCGGCACCAACCTCCTAAATTCGTCCTGTTTTGTTCCTAAAGTCCAGTGTTTTAGTGGTGTAAAACCACATTTTGCCGACATTTTGCCGACATTTTTATGAAATTCTTCTCATTGCACCGGCAAAAGACTCAGCTGCTTCCCGTTGCCAACCAGGCATCAAATGGCCATACGTATCTAGAGTCATACTTGGACTTGAATGACCAAGTCGCCGACTGATCATTACTGGACTGCTTCCCTCCTGGATGAGAATGGAAGCATGGAAGTGCCTCAAATCATGAAGCCTGATTTTTGAATCTCCCAATCTCATGCAAACTCTTTTTCAGGGCTCAGTTTACGCGTGTAGGATCTAAGGGTTTGTCCCATTCATTCATTTCGGGCGACATAGACGGTGTTGGCCTCATCCCGGCACTGTATGGGGTTGGAAAAGGTGACAACATGGGTCTCATAGTAGGCGAACACCTCCGACAGCGCGACCTGGAACTGCTCGTCCGGTGGGTCGTTGGACCACAGGCCAAAGACTCCGCCGGGCAGGAGGTGGGACGTAAGACGGCGTAGACCATCGGACTCGTAGAACGACGCGTGGCTGAGGTGCAACACGTTTCGGGGGGAGTGGTCCACGTCCAGCAGTATGGCGTGATACCTCCGACCACGATTCTCGGGGTCGAATCCTCTAGCCCTCGAGGCGGACATGGCAAAGAAGTCGCCCTGTACAAATCTACACCTGAAGTCGGATGTCAGTTGCTCGCCTAGGGGAAGGAGGCCCTGTTGGTGCCATTCGATTACCTCCTCCAAAGTTTCTACAATCAGGAGCTCTCGGACCTTTGAGTGTTCCAGAACCGCTCTGGCCGTGTAGCCTAACCCTAGGCCCCCGACGACCACGTCCACTTCAGACTCCAAGAGTCCCGCCAGACCCAGATTTGCCAAGGCGACCTCGGCCACAGTGAACAGGCTGGACATCAGAAAGTCTTCGTCCAGCTTTATCTCGTATATGTCTATGCCGAGGGTCATTTCCTTGCGTCGGCGCAGGGTCAGCAACCCCATTGGTGTTTGACGGTAATCAAGCTCTTGAAAGTTAACGCTGGCCTCCCTTGACGCTCTCTGTTAATAAATCAACATAGTAATACGTTCGCTTTCTCGGGTTTAGTTACCGCATCAACATGCAGGGCTTGCGAGGACCGACGGAGCTACCTTTCGAGCAAGCCAATGACCATCTGTGGGACTTCCTTTTAGTTCTCCATTTTCGACGATGATTTTACCTCGAAGGATAGTCGTCACTGGATAGCCTTGGCATTCGAATCCTTCCCAAATGGAGTAGTCGGAATCTGCGTGCAGTCCATCAAGGGTGATTGTCTTTTTCATGTCTGGATCGAATAACACGATGTCAGCGTCGCTTCCTGCCGCAATAGCTCCCTTTTGGGGATACATGCCGAGAATTTTGGCGGCGTTTGTAGAGGTGATGTCTGAGAAATGTTCAATTGAGATTCGGCCCGTTGAGACAAATTTCGTGTAAATGACGGGCAATCTGGTTTCGATTCCGTTGTGTCCCCCGCAAACTGTCTCAATGGTGTTGCCGGAAAGCTTCACATCCTTATAGGTGGTGTATTCGTCTGTGGCGGTAGTGCTCAGAGTCCCGTTGATCAGAGCTTCTTGGAGCTCGTCTCGGTCCGAAGCGTGCTTGATGGCCGGGTAGGTATGGATGGCAGTTCCCCCAGGCTCTCGATAATGTTCATGGGTGAAATGGAGGTAATTGTGAAGCGTCTCGCCGTAGACAGGCAATTGTTTTTTGCGGGCGTCTGCTATAGCGTAGGCCCCCTCCTTTGCCGTAGTGTGGACGAAGTAAATACCCGTCTCGGTGTGCTCCGAGAGACGTATGATCTTTCGAAACGAAATGTCCTCGGAGATGTTGTTGTGTGCTAGATGCAAGTTGTATCCTTGGTCTAATCCCTCCCGAATAAGTTTGGCTTCCATATACTTGACCATGTCGTCGTCCTCGGCGTGAACGGCCATGATTCCTCCATTGGCGCCCACAGCTTCGAAAATCGCCCAGAGGTGTCCATATGGGACTTTGGATCCGAAAGTCGTGAAAATTTTGAAGCTGGCGACCCCAGATTCGATAGCTTCTCTGATCTCTTCAACGGTACTCGTTGGGACCTCCCCTGCGAGTGTGAAATGAAAAGCGAAGTCGGTGTACGAGTGACCGGCAAATACATTACGCCGGGCATCTAACCTCGTCATAATTGAGTTGTTCGATTGGTCACCGTCTTCAGTTCCTTCCATCCCCCCTGCGAAATCTATATATGTTGTGACACCTCCGTGAGCTGCAGCCCGGCTTGCGGCTTCTGGAGACTGGGTCATGACCCCACGACGCCCTGCCCAAGCTTCAGAGACGCGGCTTGCGATATGAGTGTGTGGTTCGATGCCACCGGGAAACACGTACTTGCCAGTAGCGTCTATGTACCTTTGGGACTCATCGGTAATTGAATCTCGGGCGCCAACCAACACAATTTTCTCACCTTGAATCCCAATATCAAACTGGCCAACACCGCTGGGAGTGACAACCGTTCCACCATGTATTATCAGATCCAACATGAGTCTTCCTCCTTGAATTCTTTGAACGCGAAATTTGTCGAATTCGTTTGATGAACCACTCATGAGATCCTTTATAGATCATGAGCATTTTCAACTCCTCAACCGTTTCGTTGTTAGGAGGGTAATATTTACCTCTAGGTTTATCCACCGATGCCTGACAACTGTTCCTGTCTGTTAGATTTCATAAAGTAGGTA
>NZSI01000057.1 GCA_002696685.1 Chloroflexota bacterium
GCTGAGCTGCCGTTCATGGCCACTACGTGGCTTGAGGTTGCTGGAGAGCCTGACAAGGCTAAGAGAATCGAGCTGAACAACGCTTTGGCCGACCATCTCTTCGACGAGGCTATTGACTTCGGTGTGGTAAACGTACCGAGCTTCGTAACCTACAACAAGAATTCCATTGCCTCATGGGACATGGACCCATCACTGTTCGCTAGCTGGGGTCAGCCGGAGCACATCAAACTGAAGTAATTCGGCCAACCTTGTATAATTAGCGAAAAGTACAAATAAGTGGCCCGGTCAGCTGGAAACAGCCGGCCGGGTCACGAGTTTTGATAGAACTAAAACCGCGGAGTAAAAATGGGCCCATTTCTGCTGAGAAGACTGCTTTTCGTATTCATATCCCTCATAGGTGCCACCGCCACCGTATTCTCCCTTTCCAGGGCAGCAGGTGACCCGGTCCTCTTGTACGCCAAGCCAGCAGGTTATGGGTCGACAGAAGAGTACCTTGACAATCTCCGCAAGCACCTTGGTACTGACAAACCTCTCATAGTTCAGTATGTTCGATGGGTTGGTCAATATCTGAGAGGTGATATGGGCAGAACTCTACTGGCGGAACAACCAGTAGCAAGGGTCATTCAAGAAAAAATTGGAAATACATTCCAGCTTGCATTCGTTGGTTGGGTTATCTCCACTGTTGTGGGGGTCCCTATAGGAGTTCTCTCAGCTATTAAGAGAGGCTCGGTGTGGGATTATATTGGCAGAGGTTTTGCTCTTTTTGGTCAATCTGTGCCTCCATTTGCAGTGGGTATTTTAGGAATTCTTATATTTGCAGTTCATCTCGACTGGCTACCAGCTGCATTTAAAGGTGAAGGTTGGGGACAGTGGAAACACTTTGTGCTGCCCTCCATAACAGTGGCATGGGCTTCGGCCGCAGGCTACTTGCGTATTACAAGATCTTCAATGCTGGAAGTCTTAGATTCAGAATTTGTTAAATTGGCACGTGCTAAGGGAGCAACAGCAACCCAGGTAATCTGGAAGCATGCTTTCAGAAACGCGATGATTCCACCACTTACATTCTCATTCCTACTGTTGGCCGGATTGCTTAACGGAGCTGTCGTGGCAGAAGTGGTATTTGCCTGGCCCGGGCTTGGCAGAGTGGCTTTATTAGAAGCAGTAAATAACAATGACTTCCCCCTACTAATGGGAGCTGTTTTTGTATTCACTGTTATTTATTTGGCTGTGAATTTTTTGGCAGACGTTCTTTACGCACTAATTGATCCAAGAATACGATATTCCTAATCCAAGAATACAGATATTCCTAATCCAACGATAAAAGGTTTATAAATGGCCGACGAAAGCATAAATTTTGGACCCAGACCAGGGATAATTGGATATCCTAAACGAACCTGGGACTTCATTAGAAGATGGCCGGTAATCCCAGCGATAATACTAGCTTTGCTCGTCTTTTCAGCACTGTTTGCACCTATCGTTGCTCCGCATAGCCCTTATGATCAAGCTCTCAGGGACCGGACTACGGCTCCTGCATGGGCCGAGGGCGGAAGCAATAAATACCTCCTTGGAACAGACCATGTGGGTCGAGATGTACTTAGCCGGGTCATACACGGCGCGAGAATATCACTCATGGTAACCCTAGTAGCTCTCGGCAGTGGAATACTGATTGGAGTGACACTGGGGCTAATCGCGGGCTGGTACGGTGGATTTTTTGACGAAATTATAGCCCGAATTGTGGATATTTGGCTTGCTTTGCCTTTCCTTCTCGTAGCTCTAGTCGTTGTAATAGTGTTTGGACAAAGTGTTCCTACGATGATGCTTGTTCTAGCGATGGTGTCGTGGAGTACCTTCGTTCGTAATGTACGAGCGGAAGTCCTCACGTTAAAAACAAGAGATTATGTTGAACTTGCTAGGGTCGCAGGGGCCTCTACACCCCGAATTCTTATCAAGCACATAATACCTGGTGTGGTTAACACCGTATTTGTTATAGCAACCTTGAACGTTGGCGGACTTATACTGACAGAAGCTACATTAAGCTTCCTAGGAGCAGGTATACCGTCTCCTACCCCCGCATGGGGTCTCATGGTTGCAGAAGGTAGAGACTATCTAAGGAGCCACTGGTGGATACCTGTTGTACCCGGTACTGCTATCGCCCTTGTCGTAATGTCGCTCAACTTTTTAGGGGATTGGTTGCGAGACCGATTCGACCCAAGGCTTCGACAGATATAAAGTTTTGTTGAATAGCTAATCCAGACGGCAAAATGTACCTGGTAACCAACTACATACTTCCCATATTCATAAGGCTATGGCTAGGACTGTTCTTCGCCTTCGTCGGAGCTGGAATTGGTTATTTAATGAGTGCTTTAATGGCACCCACTTCTTTATTTTTTGTAGTCACAATGACTTCTACCGTTTTCACTTGTGGACTAGGAGCAGGAGTAGGCTGGGTAAGTTTCACATCTACAAAAAGAACGGTAGCTTTAACACTAGTTTCAGGCGTAGTTGGTGCCTTTATAGGTGCCGGGTTCGGGTGGCTAATTGGAAAAGATGTTTACATTATGGGAGGAATGCCTGGTATAGCAGAACTTTCGGGTATCATCAAAGGAGCCACCTTGGGTGGCAATATTCCACCGGCAATAATCGGGGCGACAAGAATCTTCAGACGTGGGGAACTTTGATTCCTACATTCCACAGCCATATTTCTGATCATTATCAACAAGTAAGTTAATCACTTTTGGTTTCAGGTTAGAACCGCGCCAAGTTCGTCCCCATAGGTTTCCAATGATTGATTTAAAGAAATATTTCAAAACTCAATTACAGGGCCAAGGTATTTCGGGAACCATTGTGATCATGTGTGTCTTCGCATTAACAGGCATACTCATTACCCAAACCGCTCCTCTAATCCTATCCGACATAATGGGTATTAAAGGAGGGTTCCTATCTGGTCCATGGTCTTACCGAGTTTTATATATAATCATAATTCCTCCGCTTTATTACTTATTATTGATCTCCATTGGAACTCTATTGGGAAAGGGTAAATTTTTCAGAGGCCGGATAAAAAATACATGGGGCAAAATTCTAAGAATGCGAATCTGAAAGTAGACTTGTTTATCACACTGAAAATGGAATATGTTGATACTTTTACTCAATTGGAAGACCCGCTGGTACAGATAAGCACGTGTTGATATAGATCCAAACCACAAAACAACCTGGCCTAACTGAGCGAATTTTAGGATAGAGATAAATGCCAAACACGAACAGAAAAATTGCCCTTGTCACAGGATCTGGACGAGGCATGGGGAGAGCTATAGCACTTAAATTGGCTCAGGAGCATATTTCAGTAGTTATAAACGATCTCGATAGAGATCTTGCGGAGGAAACCCAACAATTAATCCGTCACTCTGGCGGGACTTGTTCACTTAGAATCGGCGACGCCTCAGAGGAAGACTTTGTAGACGATATGGTTGAAAACTCCATAAGTGAATACGGATCGATAGATATATTGGTAAATAATGCAGGAGTGCTCAGACCTACGAAACTAGTGGACATACCATTGGTTGAATGGGAATTTGTCATTAAAGGAAATCTCACTACCACTTTCCTATGCACTAAGAAAGTAATTCCAGTTATGAAAAAAAACAACTGGGGAAGGATTATTAATTTTTCCTCTACAGCAGGCAAGAATATTAGCACCGTTGGTGGTGCTCACTATACCGCCGCAAAAGCAGCGATATTGGGTTTAACCCGACATACAGCAAAAGAGGTGGCACAGTTTGGTATAACTGTTAATGCCTTGTGTCCAGGTCTCATAAACACGGAAATGGTACGGGACACCATATCTGACGAATCGGTAGAGAAATACGCAGATAGCTTTCCGATTAAACGACTTGGAAACCCAGAAGAAGTAGCGGAACTAGTCATGTTCCTAGCTTCAGAGAAGGCCGCTTATATAACGGGAGCCTCTATGGACATAAACGGGGGAGATCTAATGGTCTGAAATCTTCCGCATTTTAGATGCCATTCAATTAATCCAACTTATAAAACAAATGAAAATAGTGAAAAATGATACTAGTGACAGGATCAGCCGGACAGATAGGAACTGAGCTCGTAGCTGAACTCCGACATAGATACGGCCCAGAAAATGTTCTAGCTGGAAGACATAAAACTCCCTTGCCGGATGAAATCGCTTCTTCCGGTCCTTCTGAAATTGTGGACGTTGCAGAACCTGATCAACTTAAATCCACGTTACTGACCCGTGGTATAACAAAAATTTTTCATCTAAGTTCTATACTGTCAGCTCTTGCAGAATCGGACATACAAAAAGCTCACCAAGTTAACATTAATGGTGTATTCAACGTGCTGAATACAGCCCTTGAGACAAATGTTAAGCAGGTCATTATTCCCAGCTCAATCGCAGCTTTTGGGACAGACACACCGAGGGAATTGACACCCAACGACACAATACAACGGCCCTCCACAGTTTACGGAATATCCAAAGTATTCACTGAACTCACAGGAAACTATTTCCATGCAAGGTTTGGGTTAGATGTAAGAGGAGTACGTTTACCTGGAGTAATAAGCTGGAAAACAGAACCAACGGCTGGGACTACAGACTACGCGGTAGCAATGTTCTACGGGGCAATAAAGGATAACAAATATGAATGTTATCTTCGTCCAGATACACTTCTTCCAATGATGTATATGCCAGATGCCATAAAATCACTTTTAGACTTATCGGACGCGAACATAACTGACCTTGCTCACCACTCAGACTTCAATGTTCAAGCAATGAGTTTCACCCCTTCAGAATTAGCTGAGGCAATTAAAAAAATAAATCCAAAATTTCACATTACCTACAATATTGATCCTTTGAGGCAATCTATTGCAGATTCATGGCCGGCTTCACTAGATGATTCACCCGCGCGAAAAGAGTGGGGATGGAAGCCAGAGTTTGATATGGACTCTCTCGTGAAAGATATGTACGAAAGCCTTGAAGATAAATTGAAATGAGCTCACTCTGCTCGCTCCTACAATTCAGCAGACTGGAGATTTGGTGACTTCGCTGGAAATACATCGTTCAACAAATTTTCCAGACCGTTTATCAGTGATCATTGTCCCATTTTCAACCACCATTTCCCCTCCCAAAACCGTCGTCGTCGGCCACCCTTTTATATGCCACCCTTCCCAGATACTATAGTTTTCTAAGTGAAGATCATCCATTGACAAGACCTTGTCAATTTGGGGATCTATTATAGTAATATCGGCATCGCTACCTGGGGCTAACACACCTTTTTGAGGATACATACCCATAAGTCTCGCTGCATTAGTTGAAGTTATATCCACGAACCTTTCCAGAGGCATATTTCTGTTTACGACACCTTCGGTATAGGCAATACCGACTCTAGTTTCAATCCCATTATGACCTCCGGTGACATCAGCTACGGTCCTATATTTGATTTTCTCTTCCCAAGTGGTAGAGACCAGGTCAGTTGCCAGAGTTGAAATCGTGCCATCCAATAACCCAGCCCAGAGAGAATCAACGTCAGCATCACCCTTTAAGGACGGATAGGTATGAAATTTCATGCCATTATCTTCACGATAATTATCGGAAGTAAAACATACGTAATTGTGTAACGTTTCACCGTATATGGGTAGTCCAAGAGATCTGCACCTCTTGATTTCGTTAACACCTTCTTTGGCACTTACATGAACAAAATAGATGGGACAATTTGTCCTTTCAGCAAGCCTAGTAACTCTCCTGAAGGATAAATCTTCAGACTGGTTTGTGTGTATTCTGTGCATGTTCCACCAGTCCCATTCGTCAGTCGCCTTCAAACGGTCATAGTTATAGTGAACCATCTCATCGTCCTCCGAATGAACAAGGAGAATCGCGCCAGACTCTTCTACCTGGCTCATAATTTCACCCAGTCTGCCAAAGTCGATGTGGTTATTTTGCATCTGAGGGCTTGGGGGTCTAATACTTGTAGTAAAAATTTTGAACGAGGCTATTCCATCTTTAACCAAGTCGGGTATTTGGCGTATTGAATCTAGATCAGCTCCATGCGTGATGATCGGGTGATAAGCATAGTTAGTGAAAGCATTGCCCGCCCATCGGTCTTCAGCCTCCCTGACGGCATGGATCAGGTCATGTCCTGGTATCTGGGTGGCAAAATCAATGACTGTTGTGGTGCCTCCATATAATGCGGCCTTTGATACGGGCAGTGCTCCAGACCTTTCAGGCTGCCGAGGTCCTCCGATATGAGCGTGAGGTTCTATGCCTCCCGGTATAACTATGCGTCCCGTTGCATCGATGGTTTTGGAAGCTTCGACCCTGTTATCAGAGTTGGATGAAAGAGATGTTATTTTCCCATCATCAATGAGAACATCGAATTTACCAACTCCTGAAGCAGAGACTACAGTGCCGTTACATATCAATAAATCATGCATATTTCACCCCTATCACTTTTGCCTAATATTTTAATACCGCCGCAAAGATCTAATTTTTCTTAGTTGTTACAACGAGAGAAGCCACAGCCCCCACCAAGGTAAACCCAACACAAACCCAGAAAGTAGTTTTTAACCCCATCGTAAAAGCATTCAATATAGATAAGCCACTCGATTCGTTTATAGCAGAAAGAGTTGGAGGGTGGCCCAACGAACCCATAGTCTCTGTAACAATAGCAGTGGAGATCGCGATACCGACAACATTTCCAGAGTTTCTGACTAAATTCATAAATGATGACACAACACCATAACTCGCGGGGGAAACAACACTCATCACAGAACTATTGTTGGAAGGCCAGAAAGTTCCTGAACCAAGTGTTTGAACAACCATTCCCACTAACACAACCATAAGGGATTCTTTCACACCGAGATTAACCAATATTAGTAACCCAATAGCAGCCACCAACATTCCACCCACATTAAATATGCGCCAACCGTATTTGTCAGACAGACGACCGCTTATGGGCCCTGCTATAACCATGCAAAATGCGCTCGGAACTATAATCCATCCAATCGCAGACGGGCTAAATCCAAGAACGAATTGTAGATAGAATGGGATTAAGAACCTTACGGGTTGAGTTCCCAAAAATGATAACCAGCTTGCCAAAACTCCAGTGGCAAAGAGGCCGGTACCAAACAGTCTAAGATCCAACATCGGGGATTCAACATACAATTCCCACCAAATGAAAAACCCTGTTGAGGCAAAAAAAATGGCGAATGCCGTAATCACAGACAATGAATCCCAGCCATAACGTGGCCCAAGAGTCATTCCCAGTAGTAGAGAAATCAATGTAGCTGCAGAAAAAGTGGCCCCTAACCAGTCGAAGTGATCATTTGCACCGTCCCCTCCCCCGCTACGTTCAGTATCCAAAACAACTACACCAACTATTAGGGACACTACACCTAACCCAGCAGTTGTGTATAAAACTGAACCCCAACCCAAATAATCGACTAAAAAACCCCCTATAGCTGGTCCAACCACCGCCCCTATTCCAACCACACTCATCGTTAGGCCAAGAGCCTTTCCTCTATCTTTGTCCCCGAAGGCATATATGACCATTGCCATTGAGGTCCCCTGAGTCATTGCTGCACCAATTCCTTGAAGTATTTTGGCCCCTATCAGCAATTCAATGTTAAGAGATATTGCTGCAAGGAATCCCCCTGTTGTAAATACTATGAATCCAAGAACATATATTATTTTTCTACCCAGAATGTCAGAAAGGCGCCCCATGGGTAATAGCAGTGCAGCGATAGTCAATCCATATCCAATGACGATCCATTGCGTGGTCGGCAAGTCAGTCCGGAAGTGGTCAGCAATCGAAGGAAGTGCTACATTGACGCTACCGTGGTCAAATACCGATGTGAACAACCCGACGGAGACAGCAAAAAGAACCCACCATTTATAGTTAACAGAACTTCCGAGAGAATTTTTTTTTCCGAAATTACTTATCATTCGTGGGGCACTCCAAGATTGCTCTGCGCATAGTACAGCAGACGTGATAAGTTTACGAAGGCTTCCAGGCCACAGATAAATCACCATCGAAAAGTGTGGCTGATGAATATAGCAGTTGGGAGGGATTTTTATGACAATTAAAACATCGATACGATTCGATCAAAACCTTGAAATACCGATGCGGGATGGAACAAAAACATATGCCGATGTTTTCAGACCTGCAGCCGATGGCAAATACCCAGTTCTAATGACTCGCACACCTTATGACAAATCATCCGCCGCTAGCCGGTCCGGACCCTTAGATGCAATAAACGCAGCAAGTCAAGGGTACGCGGTAGTCATACAGGACGTTCGGGGAAGGTATTCATCAGGAGGTGAATTCTACACATTTGTTAATGAAACCGATGATGGATTTGATTCCATAGAATGGGCGGCTGAACAGTCATGGGCAACCGGAAAAGTGGGTATGTACGGAGCCTCCTACGTAGGAGCTACGCAATGGTTAGCAGCCAAATCCGGGGCTCCTTCCTTAGCGGCTATAGTTCCCACAGTAACGGCGTCTGACTACCATGAAGGATGGGCGTGGCAAGGTGGCGCCTTTGAACTTGGTTTTAATTTGTCTTGGTCAGTTGGATCTCTCGCTCATGGAAACTGGAATAACCTTTCTGATCAGCTTCAACTAGGAAACTCGGCATTAGAAAACCTGATTTCTTCGAAAGATAACTTAAAGCCTGAATTTCTACACTTGCCTCTCTCAGAAATGCAAGTTCTGAAAAATGGTTTGGCACCCTACTATTATGACTGGTTGAGTCATCCGGAATATGATGAATACTGGCAGTCCTTATGCATCCAAGATAACCATGACAAAATCCAAATACCCGCCTTGAACATAGGGGGTTGGCATGACATATTCCTAGGGGGCACAATCAGAAATTTCACTGGTATGCAATCTTCAGGAGCTAACCAATCTGCTCGAGATGGACAACGGTTGCTACTAGGGCCCTGGGTACACGGAAATACAGGAACCTTAGCAGGAAGTTACAACTACGGAACATCGTCAAGTAGAGACAAAGAAAATATCCACGGGAGAACGCTCTCTTTTTTTGACAAATGGTTGAAAGGTGACACCGCAAAAGAAGCTATCGACAAATCAGTCCGTATATTCGTTATGGGAATAAATCAGTGGCGGGATGAAGAGGAATGGCCATTAGCCAGAGCTGTTGATACAAAGTTTTATCTGCATAGCAATGGTGGAGCAAATTCTTTGCGTGGAGACGGAATTTTATCCCAGGTTACACCTTCCGATGAGCCCCCAGACTCTTACCACTACAATCCGCAGTTCCCAGTTCCGACTGCTGGAGGAGGACTTTGCTGTGATGATGTGTTCATGAAAAACGGCGTGTTCGACCAAAGACCGATTGAACAAAGATCTGATGTCCTAGTCTATTCGACACCACCTCTTGAAGAACCTTTGGAGGTGACAGGACCGATTTCAGTCACTCTTTACGCTTCAACCACGGCCGCAGACACCGATTTCACGGCAAAACTTGTCGATGTCGATGCCTCAGGATTCGCTCGAAATCTAACCGACGGGATTATAAGAGCTAGGTTTCGTAATCCACGACATCCCGCCTCTTTCATAATCCCTGGAGAGGTAATCGAATATCACATAGACCTGTGGTCCACTAGTAACGTTTTCCTTAGAGGGCATCAAGTTAGGATAGAAATCTCGAGCAGCAATTTCCCACGATTTGATAGGAACCTAAACACCGGAGGAGAAATCGGGTCGGAACTGGAGTTTGTTTCTGCCCTGCAGACAATACACCATTCCTCCGAGTTCGGATCACATGTAATCCTCCCTATAGTTAGGAATTAATTACCATCCGTCAATACACCAAGGCATACGGTCGGTGGCAAACAACCTGTCGAGTAGGTCTATTGAACCTGGTGTATGTTCATTGATTCTTCCTGACCGAGCGAGGAGATCAAAACGGACTCCACCAAGATAAGCGGCCGCTACATCAGATGTTGATAACGTGATATCAGGGGATTTTTCACTAACCACACATTCGCTATTATGCCCATCCGTCGAGAGTGTGTAGACTCCATCATTCCAGGGCAAGAAATCGTCCTTTATCCGAAGTGTCAACGACCCTTCACTAGAAAAAGATCTATTTTCGAGAGCAGACTTCGCGTCCACTAGCCTTAACCAAGATTTATCTTCTGAACTACTTATCAGCCTTCTAGGATCAGCGAGCATCCAGCGTAGTTCTTCATCCACTGGCCTATGCGCTGCTTCTATTGTATCTACCAAATCCATATCTAAACAGAATCGCCACAAGGCGCTATAACCCTCAAATGTTGAAGAAACAAGTTCCAATATATGGAGCACACGGCCATTGATGGTGTATCTCACATAACCAGTATTTATCCCTGACTCTACGTGCCTCACAAACCAACTTCGAGGATCCCCTCCTTTGAGACCTGGCTCCAAAAATCGGAATTGCCACCAGTTATCTTCGCGCACTGTTGTGCCAACCCGATTCTGTATCGCCAACTGATAAATATCAGGAAATATAGTTCTAGCCTCATCTTCATCACAAAAATATAATCGCCCGGAAGGTCGATATTCATGGGCATAAGCACCATGTTCTTTCATTATCGACAGGCTATCTTCGAATGAAGACATACCATATCCGTACCTGCCATAAATAATGCTTTCAGACGCTTGAAGGACAGCTAATGGCTCGTTTCTAGAATAAATGTCCTCAAGTTGGAGCCTCATCATGTTTCTATTAATGCCTCTCCTTCGGTGAGTCGCCTGCACCGAAACAGATGCGACAGCCGCAATCGGAATTGAACCACCAGGAATGTTCATGATCATTGGATAGCTCACACAATTACCTACCATATGGTCACCATCAAAGGCCGACCAAGCCCTGTCCGGTTCAAATATCAACCTATGAGCATTAAGATCCGTTTCCGTCCTATAACCATTTTCTCCCCTTGCATTGGTGATTTTTACTCTCGCAAATTCATCCCAAGTATTTTTTCGATATTCGATCACAGTTCGTCACTCCATATGTTTTATTAAAAAATCTTAATTATCGAAACGATAAATAGTAAAGAACTACCGCTACATTAATCACGGAGCAAAGAACTAAGGCCCCGACCAGCGTCACCAGAAGTTCTGTGGATTTTTTAAACATATCTTTTAAGGAAATAGACCTCCCTTGGAACAATATGAGGTCCCTTGTCACCATAACGACAGCAAAAATCCAGGAGATGAGTCCAATTGTTGTCACAAAATAATGACTAGATACCGGCACTTTATCTGGTAAGGTGAAGTGAGCATTTCCTGACAATCCAGCGTGCACGAATACGATTGAGAAAAGAAGAGGGAGTATTTTTAGTAACGTATTGACAAATTCAACGTCTTTATAGAGTTTATCTTCTAGCTCTTTAGTCTTGAAAACTCGTCCAGACATAGTCCCTTCATTTTGGCCATTCTAACTTGATTAATAACATCTTCTTCGATACATATTTATGGATTCCGCTATGGATAATACTCTGCTATCTTGCCGGTGTCGCTCAATTGGGGGATGTGATCAGCAAACTGAGTGGTCGCAACATTAGAAATGTGGGTACCGGGAACCCAGGTGCCTCCAATATATTTTATGAGATAAGCCCTCTCGCAGGCATTACGGTATTTTTCCTGGATTTATGCAAAGGGCTTGCAGTAACCTTGCCATTGACGTTAACCGACCAACCTTCATGGATTACCTCTCTCTCTATTCTCACCCTAATGTTAGGACATCAAGTAAGATTCCCTTTCAGAATAAGTGGAGGGACGGGAATGGCGACGGGAATGGGTGCAGTAATAGGAGTTATACCATTAGGAGCCCTTATAGCAATACCTCCAGCAGCCACAATTTTGTTTCTCACGAAAAGACCAAGCTACACAGGAGTTTCAGCATTTATCATTAGCGTACTAGCCGACTGGGTGATAAATACTAATTTACTAAATTCTTCTACAATTCTTCTTCTTTCAGCCGCGATTCTTGTCAAGTTCAAGTACCAATACAGGAACATCTGAAAATTCAAATTGCTAATGTGTATAAAACTACGTTTTGCTACCCCTTGTAGATGTTGGAACCCGAGCTGATACGGGGACACTAAGAGATTCAGACAGTTTAACCAGTGCTCCAAGAGTTAAGTTCTGTTTTGCTATATTGCCTTATTGGGGGATGGATTAGTGCATTTTAACGACGAGAATAGGCTCGGATACATGCAGTAGAAATTATGGTTATGATCTTCTTAGCGTCCGCACACTATGTTTCAAAATGAAGGTTTATTTTCATAAGAATCAGGAAAGTGGTGAATCAAGCTTATGGGACCATAAATTCTTTCTACCTCTTTCATTAATTGGGTTAGTTATCTGGACTATAAGTCTAAACCTTTTAGTGTTAAAACTTAAGGATAAAAAAATCTACTGAACACCGTTAAAATGAACCAAAATCATCCGTAGAAATATGACTATTTCGATTATAGGAGCCACCGGACACCTAGGGCACGCCGTATCAAGGCGCATACACGATCTGAAACTGCCAATGAGAATAATCTGCAGAGACAAGTCAGACGTGAAATATTTTGAAAGGCTAGGCCTAGAAATCCGCAGAACGAATCTAGAAGACGTAGAAAGCCTGAAAGAAGCAATTATGGGTTCCGAACATGTAATCCATCTCGCAAGCAAAGTCTCTGTTATGCCACTTATGAGAAAGGAATTATCCCGGATAAATATTCAGGGCACAAGAAACGTAATTGAGGCATGCGAACATGTGGGAGTGGCTAAACTGATTTATGTGAGTTCCATCCAAGCTGTGACTCCTAGTTCCGAGAAAACCCTAATTAACGAAAATTCTGAGATCAACCCTTATCTAACTCACGACGACTATGGATACACTAAAGCAAAAGCCACCCTTGAAGTTCTACGATCGGCTCAAACAGGAACATTTAACGCTACGGTGATATGTCCTACCGGAATAATAGGACCATACGATCCCGGCTCTTCACAAATCGGAAAATTCCTGAGGGCGCATCTAAAATACGGCACCCATGCTTTCGTATCAGGAGCATATGATTTTGTAGACGTGAGAGATGTTTCTAACGCTGTTGTCAACAGCATAAGTATGGGAACTAACGGCCAGCACTATCTTTTATCAGGAAGCAAAGTTTCAGTTGAAGATTTTTTAAGACACATATGCCTGTTGACCGACAAGCGAATGCCAACTATTCAAATTCCGAACACAATAGCCTTGCTAGCAGGTCAAACAAACGGGTATGTAAATCGATTTATTGGCCGAGACACATGGTTTACTGCAAGCTCGCTTAGAACCTTATGGAGCAACTCTGGAATATCATCGGTATTAGCAGAAAAAGCCCTGAATTTCACATCCAGACCATGGCAGTCTTCAATTACAGACCAATTAGATGATTTGTATAGATCCTTCTAAATAGAATTTCTATTCAGAGGAATGATCAAATACATAGGAACTAAGATTTTGACAATCAAACCGGAACTCATTGACCTCAAGAATAAATGATCCATACAATGCAGGAAGTTAGATCAATAAAACAGGATGTTTGGTATTCTCGCCGTGAAGGAAAATATGCTTAAATCCGCAGGCCCTAGCTAAAAATTCATGACTGATAAGATCTATAGAAAACCGATACCGATACCGACTCCAGAGTCTGATTTCTTTTGGACTAAAATTGGTGAACACCAACTATGGATACAGCGTTGTATTGATTGCTTCAAACCCTTCTTTTATCCTCGAATAGTGTGTCCAAACTGCCTCTCCGACAATATCGAATGGTTTGAAGTGAGCGGGCGAGGATTTTTATACTCCTACATGATTAACCACCGACCCCCACCAGGTTTTGAGGAAGATGCTCCCTACGCCATAGCTATAGTGCAACTAGAAGAAGGACCAAGGATGATGTCCAATATTGTGGGCATTGAAAATACCCCTGAAAATCTAATATTAGATATGCCTTTAAAAGTTGTTTTTGAAGATGTTACTTCTGAGATTACAATCCCAAAATGGTGTCCTGATAATACGTAAAATATCCCCGATAACAAAAAAATACTGTAAAACGGTTGGTAAAAATGGAGTCACTTAGGTATAAAACTGCCATTGTAGGAGCTTCAGAGACTACTGAGTTGGGAATTATTCCTGATAAAACCCCCTTCCAACTTCATGTCGATGCCTCTGTAAACGCTATAAAGGATTGTGGCATAAACAAAAAAGAGATAGACGGAATCGCTACAACAATGAATCCTGCCGCTCTTGCACATTACCTCGGTATTACTCCCAAATGGATAGACAACACTCAGGTGGGAGGAACCTCTTTTTTAATACACGTAAGACATGCAGCCGCTGCGATCGCAAGCGGCCTCTGTGAAACAGTACTAGTATCAATGGCTGAGAGCGGAAGAAGTAATGTGGGACAAATTACCCCTTCAAACTCGTCTTCTACAGGAAATTTGGAGAGTATAAAGGACAATACATTTCCCGGGCAGTTTGAATCTATTTATGGCGTCTACGGGCCCACAACCCAATTCGGTTTGGGGGTACTACGATATTTGAAAGAAACCGGCACCACCCATGAACAATTGGCCTCTGTTCCTGTTGCTCAACGCAGGTGGTCAAACAAGGTACCTAGGGCAATGTATAGGGATTTAATAACTATTAACGACGTTCTAGAAAGCAGGATGATTTGCTACCCATTCCATCTTTTAGAATGCTGTCTCGTTACTGATGGGGGTGGAGCTTTAATAATTACTGGTAGAGATAAGGCTAATAATTTTGCCAAAAATCCTGTCTACATATTGGGTACAGGAGAATCTGTAGAAACACCTATAGTGAGCCAAATGTACGATATGACATCTTCGACTGCATTTAAAATTTCCGGTAAGAAAGCCTTTGAAGAAGCGGAGCTAAACCACGACGATATTGACCATTTGATGATCTATGATGCATTTGCCCATCTACCCATTTTTGGTCTAGAAGATCTTGGATTCGTGTCCAGAGGAGAGGCAGGAGCATTCATAGAACAAGGGAGCACATCACCTGGAGGTGTTTTACCAATGAATACCAACGGAGGAGGCCTCTCATATACCCACACTGGAATGTACGGAATGTTTGCAATCCAAGAATCTGTTAGGCAGGTGAGAGGTGAGGCGGCTCACCAAGTGCCTGACGTGAAAGTATCTTTCTGCCAGGGTGTCGGTGGAATGTTCATGGCCGCGGGAAGCCTTGTATTTACAAACGTCCCCCCTTACTAGTCATGATTTACCGACATAGAGGAGGTTCAATTGACAGAAATACTTTGTTACGAAAATAGCTATTTAAAAGAGTTCGACGCTACTGTGACTCAGGCCACTGAGACAGGAGTAGCTTTGGATCAAACAGCTTTCTATCCTGGGGGAGGTGGACAGCCCAGTGATACTGGATTCATCATCTGGGAAGAAGGTGGCGCCTCTGTGCAAAAGTTGTCTAAAGCCAACGGCACATTAATACACAAACTCGACGGGCCAATCCCAACCGTGGGTACAAAAATACACGGATCACTAGACTGGGATAAGCGTTATCAATTGATGAGGACTCACACAGCCCTACACATCCTTTGTGGTGTTGTTTGGAGAGACTATGGTGCTTTGGTAACAGGGGGAAATATGACGCCACTATCAGCAAGGATGGACTTTGAATTGGAAAATATGTCCTCTGAATTTGCCATGGAGATGGAGGAATTAGTCAACAAGGAAATCGAAGAAGAAAGAGACATAGTAGTTGACTCCCTCTCTAGAGAAGAAGCCTTCAAAATCCCAGATCTAATTCGATTGAAGATCAACAAGCTTCCTCCCGCCATAAAAAAGATTCGTACCGTTGACATAGTAGGGTTAGACCTTCAGGCAGATGGGGGAACTCATGTCTCCAACACACGCGAGGTAGGCCACATTCAAGTGGTAGGTCATGAAAGCAAAGGCCGTATAAACAAACGACTCAGGATTGGGCTGAGCCCATGATTTTGATATGCACCCTTTCTCAAGATTCAAGACCTCACACTCTTAAAAAATAAGAATTTGAGTGAAAGTACCGCTGATAAGATTCAAATCAATACTTCTTGAAGGTTCCTCTAGAGAACTTCTCCCGCAATTCTCTCTAATTCAGAAGCCATTTCGTCTTCGGTCTCCTTAAATTCTGGCCTCACCACGACTCTATTTGCCCCTGCATTCAGGTAATCTTGTGCAGCACGTCTATCCGGCGGCTGTCCGTAAATAGTAATAGTGATCTCATTTGGGTTTCTACCGTACTCTTTCGCAAGAGAATCCAACTCATGTCTGCTTGTTTCTACATCTCTGGGAGTAACTCTATTTGGCAACCACCCATCGCCCACCTCCACAATACGGCGCAGAACGTTTTTCGCCATACCGCCAATTAATATTGGCGGGTGCGGATTTTGAGCAGGCTTTGGAAACATTCTCACTGGAGGGAAATCATAATATTTACCATGGAATTCGGCCTCATCTTTTGTCCACAGTTCCTTTAATGCAAGAAGGGATTCTTTCGTCTGAGTCCACCTATGATCAAAATCACCCCCCATCAGCTCAGTCTCCTCTCTCAACCATCCCGTGCCTATTCCGAAAATAAATCGACCACCGCTGAAAAGGTCTAGAGTCGACACTGTTTTCGCGAGCACTAAAGGATTCCTTTCAGGAACTAAGGTTATTCCAGTGGCTAATTTAATCTTTGATGTCACGCCAGATGCCTGAGCTAAAGCAATAAATGGATCAGCAAAATGTGAATATGTCCAAGGTATGACCCCATCTTCTGAACCTGGAAATCTACTGGTAGTATTCACAGGCAGAACGGGATGCTCCGCGTACCATATCGATTCAAAGCCTAAAAGCTCGGCCTTTGAGGCCATAAAGGCAGCATTTACTTTATAGGCAGGTAAAGGTGTCGAAATTCCAATAGTCATAAGACGCTCCTTGCTTTAGGCAACCTGATTTCTGTCGTGAATCATATTAAACTAGCTAAACTAGTCAAGTTTGTGTTGGATTGGTGATCAGACAATTTTATATTGCCTTATCTGACGAATACTTATATCGAATATTTATTGCTAACAATTGGCTGACGAAGTGGAAAATGAAGTAAAGTCACCGTAACGAGTCCTTGCGGAGGTATATATGCTGGATATATTGATACATAACGGAACTATATTGGATGGAACTGGAAATCCTGGATTCAAAGGTGCTGTTGGAATCAAAGATGACACCATCTCGCTATACAGAGGTGACATATCTGACATACAAGCCTACCGGTATATAGATGCAGAAAACTATGTGGTATCGCCTGGATTCGTTGATCTTCATTCACACGCTGGCTTAACAATTCTTGGGGCTCCACACCATGACCCTAAAGTACGCCAGGGTGTTACTACCGAACTGGTAGGAATAGATGGAATATCCCACGCCCCTTTCAAGACACGGGATGAACTTGAGCGATATATCTGGCTGGATTCAGGTCTAAACGGATACCCTCCAATGCCACCTGACTGGCTGACTGTGAGTGATCTATTATCTAAGTACGAAAACACCGTCGCAATAAACGTAGCATATATACTCGGTAACTCTCCTGTCCGCATCTGGAGCGTGGGATGGGAACAAAGACCCGCGACTGAAGCTGAAATAGCGGACATGAGGTCAGTCGTGAGAGAAGGTATGGAAGAAGGAGCTTATGGGATATCCACCGGACTCGACTATCCGCCCGGGGCCTACGCCTCAACTGACGAACTAATAGAGATTTCCGAAGAAAGCGCCAAGTTGGGAGGCTTTTACCATACCCACACTCGAGCCAGTTTGAAAGAGAAAGGAGTACTCGCTCCATGGGAAGAGTCTATAGAAATAGGTCGAAAATCTGAGATTCCTATTCATCTAACCCATTTCAGACAAGGCTACCAAGGGGATGGAAGTCATCTAGATTATTTGGGCTTGGTGGATAACGCTCGGACTGAAGGATTAGATGTCACTTTTGATTGTTATACCTACCCGTATTCTGGCACAACAATAACAATTGGCTTACCCCATTGGGCTAAAGACGGAGGCCCAGAGCGATTAATAGCTGCCCTTAAAGATCCTGATGACAGATCAAGAATGAAAAAAGAGATAACTGTAGACAGACTGGAAAATAATTGGCTAACAAATTTTACAAAAGAGAAAAATAAAATTTATGACGGCCTGTTAATCACTGAGATAGCAAATCTCAGGGACCAGGACCCTGCTGACGCCCTTTTTGATCTGCTGTTGGAAGAAAATCTAGGTATATCCACTGTGGGACTCGGCACTAATCCCCAAACCCTACCAGCATTCGTTTCTCACCCCGCGGGAATGGTAGCAAGCGACGCGATTTTATTTGGGGAATATCCAAATCCCAGAACTTATGGATGCTTTCCAGTCGTACTTGCTGAATTTGTTAGAGCTGAAAAACAGCTAAGACTTCCTGAAGCCATAAGAAAAATGACGTCATTCCCAGCTCAACGCCTAGGGTTAAAAGATAGGGGGTTGATCAGGGACGGTTACAAGGCCGATATAGTTCTATTCAACCCAGACACCGTAAAAGCGCCCGCGACCAAGGAACATCCAAAACAATACCCGATCGGCATCGACTATGTGATAGTAAATGGAAAACTGGTAATCGATGAAGGTAATAACACTGGCATTACTCCAGGCAGAGCCTTACGACGAGGAAGAGATTGATTGAATTGTGACAAATGGCCTCTTGGGTTCAAACCTTTCGGCAAAGTGTATTGTTAGCTAATTGGAGGTCGGTGCTGGATCCATGGTCTTGCCTCCTCGAACGCAGCGCTTACAGCAAGAACTGTCTCCTCATCTCCAGGCTTTCCTACAATATGAAGACCTACCGGCATTCCATCTGAATCGAAACCACATGGGACGCTTGCAGCAGTATAACCAATGGTGTTTATAGGATGTGTGAACGGTAAGAACCCCCATTCTGGACTCGGATATGGCTTTTGGCCACCAATAGTTTCCGGATAAGCGTCTGTCGGAAATGCGGTAACTGCCATTGTGGGAGATAGGATTACGTCAAATTTATCAAATTCATCCGCAAATAACTGAATCATCCTGTCTCTCTCCCCTACTGCCCTAACGTAATCAGACCCAGTTGTTTTTGAGCCGTGTTCAATCGTATATTTGGCATACCAAGTTAGAGGATCTTCTTCATCATCTAGTAAATGTCCCTGGGTGGCGTAAGCACCCGCAGCAAAAAGCGTAAACCATGTATCAAAGGCTCCTTCCAACTTTATGTCAGATTCAATTACTGTGCATCCAAGTTCGGTGAACACGTTAGCTGCGCTCTCACTGATAGTTAAGACTTCACTGTCAACCGCAGCATACCCATAATCTGGACTCCACCCAATTTTCAAACCAGATACTCCTCTAGTGACCGACTCTAAAAAATTAGGTACAGAGGACCTAAGGGAACCAGGATCTCTCGAATCATATCCGGCCATCACCTGTAGCAATAGGGCTGCATCTTGAACCGTTCTTGTTAGTGGCCCTTGTTGGCTCGTATAGTTCGCCAACGGAGAACCAGGCACGCCAGAGAAACTTGAGACTCTTCCTTGCGTGGGCTTTATGCCATAGGTACCATTAAAACTGGCTGGTATTCTAATCGAACCCCCGCCATCCCCTCCCGTTGCGAGGGATGTAAGCCCTGCAGCAATAGAGGCCCCAGCGCCACCGCTGGACCCTCCCGAGGTTCTATCCACATTCCATGGGTTACGACAGGGATCTCCCAGTCGATTCTCATTAGCACCTAGCAGGCCAAATTCTGGAGAATTGGTCTTACCTAGCATAATTGCCCCGGCTTCAAGAACACGCTCCACAACTGCACAATCTGCTTCAGGAACACGGTCCTTATAGGCTAAAGATCCTCCCGTCGTGCGTACTCCTTTGGTCATCTGAAGATCTTTAATAGAAATAGGAATACCATGAAGTGCTCCCAACTCATCTCCATTTACCAATTTATCTTCAGCATTTTGAGCCGCACGCAGCGCGATATCAGCTGTTACTGTCAGATATGAATTCAGATTTGAATCGAGCTTTTCAATACGCTCGAGATATAACTTTGTTATCTCGACTGGAGATAACTCCTTTGATTTTATAAGCTCGCCAATTCTAGTTGCCGGTTCAAAAGCCAAGTTCTCATCTATCTCTGCCATCTTTACTCTCCATTTGCATATTCCAAAGTATTAGAGTTTTCCAACAAACCTAAGATATCGCTCCATAAGTACTAACGTGGTTAGGGCTTACCATAAAATGCTGAGCCGCAGCATGCATATCTCTGAAACACTGCTGCAACGAACTGTCCATGTTCAATGCAGAACCACCTGCGGCATGAAAGCACGAATCTACTATTTCAACAGATTCCCTGGTCACCCATGACCCTACCGCTCTAACCCTCGACTGTTCTGTCTCGGAAAGAACCTCCCCTGACTTAGCCACATTCCATGCCTGCTCAAACACATTTTTGGAAAGTGCTTCGATTGATCTCATCTTCAAGTCAACATTACCGAGCATCATTTGGAAATGAGGACTATTCCCAATTAAACTCTGTCCAGGAATACCTCTTGCCTTAGACAAAGACAGAGATCTAATCTCTTGCAATGCCCTTTTTGCAGTCCCGATCGCAATCCCAGCATGACCAAACACCACAAAAGCAGGTCTCTTTATTCTGTATAGAGCTCCACCCCGCAAGGGAAGGTCATCTCCTGACCAAGTGAGCTCAAGCGGAACATGTGCTTTGGAAACCGCGTAATCATTACTCCCACTTCCTCTTAAACCCGCCACATTCCAGTTATCAATTATCTGAACTTCCGACGTTCTGAACAATGTTCTTATTTCCGATGATCTATTTTGCTTGACACCGCATAAGATTTTAGCCCCTGCCGTGACCCATTCTGAGCCTTTTATGCCACTGCCGTAAGGCCACCTACCAGACACCACGAATCCGTCTTCTGAAGCCCTTGCCTCTCCAAACGGCATGCCAACTCCAACGATCGGTGGGTGAGATTTAGAAGATTCTCTGCCAAAAACTATGTCTATCCCATTGTTGGGAAGAAAAGCTCCCGCCGATCCAACATTTGTCGCACTTACCATAGTGCACCAGGCAGCCGAGGTATCAATTGAGGCCAAAGCCGCCAATACTTCAAGTTGGGTGACAGGATCAGCCTCGGCGCCACCAAGCTCTGAAGGCAGCTTCAAAGAGAGAAGCCCACTATTATGAATAGCACCCCAGCTATCTGGATGTAAGTAGCAATGTTCTTCGCCAAATGAGACATTCCCAGCCACTGTATCTGAAACCGATGAGACAGCACCCAACAAAGCTTCCCGCTTTTCGAGTCGATCTTCGGGCCATCTATTCAGCACCATATAATCTCTTGCCTAGGCAGGGATGCGGGATCTAGCTTGATCTAGCAATAACTCCTCAGCATCTTCAAGATTTACTGGGTCTGCACAAGGTTGGGGAACGGGGAATCCTGTCCGATAATAAACCTCTATGGTATTTCCTTCAGGGTCAAGGGCGTACATACCAAACGCATTACCATGGCTGACAGTACGTTCAATACGCACCTCTTCTTTTTTGAACACTGAGTGAAATTGTTTTAGCTCCGAAAGCGTATTAACGTAGAAAGAGATCTGTTGAACCATCTTAGATCCTTCAGGCACATCCCTTCCTTTCATCAGAACAAACTCGTGATGTTCTTCATCGGGATTAGACGACATGAACACGATTCCTCTGTCCTCTGTTTCTTCATCCGTAATTTCAAGCCCCATAACTCGAGAGTAAAAGTCTCTCATCTTAAATAAATCATGCGTATATATTCCCACATGACCTAATCCTGCTACTGCTGGCATACTTCACCTCCAAAAGCATTAAATCCTAGAATCACCACAATGATATGGCATGGGTCAAGGCAGAATGGGAGAATGGAGCCAAAAGGAATTATTTGTTAGGTGTGGGACCGATCCATACATGCATAAATTAATGCCCTCTATAACCTTGAATCTGCATGGTTATTGACATGAGAAATCCCGATGCCATAATGGTGTAAATGCAGAGATATAATAGCTTGTATCTGACAAAGGGATAATTCACCTGTATTCGTGATAGGAGGTTGGTATGACTGTAACGGCGGAGAGAGAATTGTTAGCCCACCTTTTGAGGCGTGCAGGGTTCGGGGCAAGCAGTGACGATCTTGATATATTTTGCGAAATTGGTTACGAAGCCACTGTGGAAAAACTACTAAATGTAGACTCCGAGGCAGCGGTTGATGAATATTCGTTACTGAGACGCCACCCTATTACTGAGGTTCCCGGTGGAGCATCAGGACCTGGCCAAGCTAACTGGCTATATTTCATGTTGAACACCCATCGACCACTTCAGGAGAAAATGGCACTTTTCTGGCATCATGTGTTTGCTACAGGGAACGCAAAAGTAGATAACTGCAACCATCTCCTTGACCAGATTGCCATGTTCCGTGAAGAGGGCATGGGAAATTATCGAAACTTGCTAGTTAACTTAGCCAGGGACCCTGCAATGATATTCTGGCTGGACAATAACGAAAATCATAAAAACGCTCCTAACGAGAACTGGGGACGTGAATTACTTGAACTATTTTCCCTGGGAGTGGGTAATTACACTGAAACTGATGTCTTTGAGTGCTCTAGAGCATTCACCGGGTGGACGATTGGCGCAAAGATGCCTAGATACCCATATGGAAGACACCCCTGGAAATTTGAGTTTAGGGCAGAGGACCACGACTACACAGAGAAGACATTCTTAGGTCATACAGGGAACTTCGATGGCGAAGATATCATTGACATCATCCTGCAACAGGACGCATGCTCAAAATTCATAGCTCGACATCTCTACAATTTTTTTGTCGAAGATGAACCTCAGGTTCCCGCATGGAACATAGAGGCTCCAAAAAATCCTGAGGCAGTGGATCAGCTAGCAAAGGTGCTTGTTGATTCGAACTATGAAGTAAAGCCAGTATTGAGAGTATTGCTTAACTCCAGTTTCTTCAAGGAATCGGCCTATAAGAGAGTTAAGAGCCCGGTGGAAGTGGTTGTTGGAACACTGAGGCTTGTTGAAGACGTTCTAGGACCCGACCCTCGATTAGAATCCACCGCCAAGGAACCAGGATACATGGGACAAGATATATTGGATCCCCCGAGCGTGGAGGGCTGGCATACAGGTCGGGAGTGGATTAACAGCGGGGCTCTTGTAAAAAGGGTTAATTTCGTATCTGATCGTCTCAGTGACACCTCTCTTCCAGGTGTAAAAAAGATCATTTCTAAAATTGCAGACTGTGACGGCACCATGTCACCGGAAGAACTGGTGGAAAAGTGCTTGGAGCAAATGGGGCCATTACCAGTAAAGGGGAAAACGCGAGAAGAACTCGTCTCACATGCAAATGAACAGGGCGATATAACCTGGGATGAAAAATCCTACGAAGAATCTGCAGTAAGAGCTAGTGAAATGCTGGCTCTAATCGCGTCAACTAGGGAGTACCAGTTCGGATAAACATTGGATTTGGAAGAGTCTGAACTGCAAGTAGAGGAGGCAAACATGGTCACGAAAGACAAAGAACCCATAATAGTTGTTCTGCAGTTGTCCGGGGGAAACGACTATTTCAACACGGTTATCCCCTACAACGATAGTAACTACTACGACAACAGAAGATCCTTGAGCATCCCAGAGGCTGAGATGCTCACCATAGATGCGGAATATGCCCTGCACCCATCGATGTCACCCATGAGGGACATATATAAAAAAGGAAATATGGCCATTATCCACGGAATCGGATACGCAAATTCTCCAAGGTCCCACTTCCGGTCTATGGATATTTGGCACACGGCTGAACCAGATAAAGTCGGCACAGAGGGATGGCTAGGTAGAGCTATTCGTGAATTAGATCCGGAGAGTGAAAACCCAGTTACGGCAGTCAATATTGGACAGGGCCTGCCTAGGGCATTAGTAACTCCTGGAGTTTCGGTTGCATCTGTAGCAGATTTATCAACCTATGGACTTTTAACGAGTGTTGAGCAAGATTTGGTGAGAGAAAAAATGCTGACCCGGTTTTCTAACATGTACGGTGCAGCTCTAGGCTCTGGGCCTGTTCTGGATTATCTAGGCCAAACTGGCATTGATGCATTACATGGGGCCGATATTCTGAAAGTCGCTCCAGACAAATATGAATCCAACATCGAATATGCTGATAATTCCATAGCGAAGAATTTGAGAGATGTAGCAACTATTCATAAGGCGAATTTGGGTACAAGAGTCTTCTATACCCAACATGGAAGCTTTGACACCCATGCAGCCCAAGCCCCTACCCATGCTCAGTTATGGCAAGAAGTTTCTACAGCTATACAAGATTTTTGGGATGACCTGGAAGAAACAGGGCATGACGAAAATGTCGTGATGTTCCTGTTTTCTGAGTTTGGTCGAAGAGTTAGGGACAATGGGTCAGGGACGGACCATGGTGCAGCCGGAGTTTCGTTTGTAATCGGGCCCAGAGTGAACGGAGGAATGTACAGTCGGTACCCTGAAACAAGAGCTGATGCTCTCGAACAAGGAGACTTAGTTCCTAATCAAGATTTCAGGGGTGTTTATACTACTTTGCTGGAGGACTGGCTGGAGGTTGAGGCCGCTCCCATAGTTAATGGAGCATTTTCCAGCGAGAAGTTCATTCAATCCTCTAATTAGACAACCGCATCGTAGATAATTTGCTCGGAGGCAAAGATGCTTACAACTACAGTCCAAGGCAGAACTTGGAATTTCAGTCATGCAATAGGAAGAAATGCAGCAGCAGGTAACGGATTTACCCAGCCTATGAGCATAGTCAGCTTTAAAGATGACTCTATATATGTGCTCAGTAGAGGTGGAGACGGTGCTGGAGGGGTGGTACAGCCGAACAAAAGAATCGGCAAAGTAACGATTGACGAAGAGTTTATTGGGGATTTTGGACACGGAGATTTTACGTGGCCCTCATCTCTNGCGGTGGACAGTAGAAGTCANGTTTACTGCACTGACGAACATACAAACACNGTAATCGAATACGACCCAGAAGGTAAAAAGATGGGGGAATGGGGAGACCCAGGCAACAAAGAAGGTAATTTAAATATGCCTTCTGGAATCGCATTTGACTCTAGTGACAATCTTTTCGTAGTTGATTCAGGAAACAACAGAATACAAAAATTTACCAGGGAAGGTGAATTTATCCTTGCGTGGGGCGAGGCAGGGAGTTCAGAAGGCCAGTTTTCGGACCCGTGGGGTATCACTGTGGACCAAAACTCTAACGTTTATGTGGCTGACTGGGGTAACGACAGAGTCCAGAAATTCACATCTGAAGGAGAGTTCTTACTCTCATATGGTGTCACATTCCCAGAAGATATGAGACTAAACCATCCATCGGATGTAGCAGTTGACAGTGAAGGCGACGTTTACGTGGTGGACTGGGGAAATAAACGGGTACAAATTTTTGATCCGGAAGGAGAGATCCTCACAAGTCTCTATGGAGATGCGTACGAATTCTCTCAATGGGCCAAAGAGGTCGTAGAGTCCAATCCTGACGCATTAAAAGCTTATCGCAGGGTAGAAGACAAGTCTTCTCTGGCAACTTTTGAAAGACCTACCTCTATAACAATAGACAGTCAGGACCGAATAATCGTATCTGAGAGCACTNGAGGTAGACTGCAAGTCTACGCCAAGGAAAAAGACTACTTAGACCCCCAATACAATCTTTAGAGTCTANGGCCTGAAAGGTTATTTGGAGAAATCGAAAGTACGAGTTCTCTGCTTAGGATTTGAAAAAACTCACAATTCGTTGGAACTCATAACATTCTCCGCGAACCAGTGTATGCGGGAAATCATTTCATCCGGTGGATAGGACCATATTGGACCATAGTATTCGCAGCCAGCGTCTCTGTACTCACATATAGTTTCTAAGCATAGAGAGGCGTCAGTAAACACCTCAAAATTCTGAAGGGCCCCTTTTATATCTTCCNTGATTCCATTATCTGNTCGGATTTCATGTAATTTCTGCAGTCCANAAGCATAATCNGACGGTGTAATGTTAGTAGGAATCCACCCATCTCCATAAAGGGCTGCCAATTCCATCATTTTTGGTCCTTTTACGCCAAACCACATTGGGGGATGAGGTTTTTGTACGGGAGAAGGCAAAATTTCGGCACCTTTCGAACTAAAATACGTCCCATTGAAATCACTGGTCCCCCCTCCCCAAAGCGTGGTTATGAGCTCTAAAGCTTCCGATGTTTGTGCAACTCGCTTACCGGTGGGTAACCACTCACTAAACCCGTCAAACTCAGGCCTGTGCCAGCCTGCTCCAACACCAAGTATGGTCCGGCCACCAGATAACAANTCTACGCTGCTTACGATCTTTGCAAGTTGAGAAGGCGGACGGAAAGGAAGAGGGGTTACCACTGTACCCAATTTAATCCTGGACGTCTGACCAGCGAGATATGACAAAATACTCCACGCATCTAGAGTTTCAGAACTATCTGGAAGCATGTAATGGTCCCATGAAAGNAACCCGTAAAATCCCGCTTCCTCNGCCGCAACCGCAACATCACGAATGAGTCCTCTATCCAAATATCCCTCTTTAACTGGGTATATTAAATTGAACTTCACCTNATCTCCTCNTACTTCATACGACACAATATTTACATTTAAACATCACCGNAAAACANNGCGCTTTTNGTTATTTATGAATATTTGCCAGATANTTGGGGAGTNGNATCATCAAAACCTTGATCCTGTCTCTCTAGCCTTGTTTCACGCTCCCATTTGCGTCCGAGATCATCACTAACACCAATATGAAGTTTCCCCAAACCTTCTGTTTCTAGTTCAATCTTGTCTCCATCCATAATTGGAGTAAGGCCTCTATGATTCGTACCTGTTGCTACAACATCTCCTGGATTTANAGTGTGTATTGAGGTTACCCATTCAATTACTCTTGGTATCTGGTGGGCCATATCATCCGTATTGAAATCCTGCTTCAAGTCCCCATTTACAGAAAGTTTTATATTAAGGTTTTGNGGNTTATCAACCTCATCTGNNGTAACTATNAACGGNCCCATGGGAGCGAAAGTATCCCTTGATTTCATCTGNTAAAAAACACCCCCACCAGAACCTAGACCNCGNGCAGACATATCAATGAAATTCATATATCCNAATATGTAATCAAATGCNTCCTCAGCCCGNACNTGTGTNGCAGTTTTNCCTATTACCAATGCCATTTCCGCTTCCGGNTCAAATATCGTAGCGGGNACATCTGGCAAAACTATNGTTCCTCCGTCAGGAAGTACNGCATTGGGAGATTTATGGAAAGCGTTAATGGGAGCAGGGGCATCTCTTGTCCCATCCTCCATATAGTTNACNGCCATACAAACAATATTATGAGGATTTGGTGCTGGCGATTTAAAAGAAACTGATGCAATCGGCACCCCTTCTGAAGATTCAACTACATCTTCTATCGCGCTCCTGTAACTTCCAAACGACTCTATAATCCTGTTAAGTAATCCCTGAGGATGGTTATGCTCATTAACTGGAATAGCTTCAGATATGTCTACTATCTTGTCTCCTTTCACAACACCCAGAGTAAAATCATTAAAAAATGCCAACTTCATTTCTTGCTCCTAAATTTCTAGATTTAGTCGTAACAACCACCGGGGTGAATATAGCACCTAATCAGCTATAGGTCACCAACCCACTATTAAATTTAATAATAGAAGAGGAAATGCCACTCGAAGCAAAGAGAACAATAATCTCTCCATAAATGCTAGTATCCACAAAGAGTATCGAGTGACGGACTTTAGGAGAAAAAAATGACCAAAAGAGTGTTGATAACAGGAATGAGTGGGTTAATAGGTGGATTGCTTAAAACACATCTAGAGGATAAAGGTGGATACGAACTCACAGCACTAAACAGAAGCTCTGTAGAAGGTGTAAAAACCTTCCAGTCTGACATCACAGACCTAGAGTCTATTACACCCGCTTTCGACAACCAGGATGTAGTAGTGCACCTTGCGGCATATCTAGGTTCCCAGGAATGGGAACATCAGCATTCCGTTAACGTTGTAGGTACCTACAACGTTTTTGAGGCAGCCCGGCGGGCAGGAGTAAAAAGAGTGGTGTTCGCTTCAAGTGGAAGTGCAATAAGAGGATTTGAGAGAGTATCCCCTTATAAGGAAATTGCTGAAGGCAGTTACCACGAAGTCCCAAAGGATTTTGACATGATTACTCACGAACAAGTGCGTCCAGATGCTCTTTACGGCGCAACCAAAGTTTGGGGTGAGGCCCTGGGGCGACATTTTTCAGACGAATATAACCTCTCTGTAATCAGCGTACGAATAGGTGTTGTTAAAAAAGAAAATAAACCCTTGAGTGTTAGGGAAAATGCGAGTTACCTAGGACACGACGATATATGTAACATGCTCAGACTCTGCATAGACGCTCCCAACACAATTAGATGTGAAACAGTTTTCG
>NZSI01000058.1 GCA_002696685.1 Chloroflexota bacterium
TGATCGATTGAAACGTGGACTCCTCGTAGCGAGTGGATGGATCCGTCAATTCCTTTTCCATACCGGCGTTGTTGAAGGCGTAGTCTAGGCGACCGTAAATGTTTATGGTTTGACTAATCAGGGCTTCTACTTCACCGGGCTTTGTGACATCTGCTTTTACGAAGGTAGATTCTCCGCCAAAATCATGGATCATCTCGACCGTTTCCGCTCCCCCGGCTTCATCAATGTCTGAAACGATGGTCTTTGCCCCTTCCTCGCCGAATGCCAGGGCAGTGGCTCTTCCTATTCCCGATGAGGCTCCGGTTACTAGAGCCGTTTTGCCGTTGAAACTCTTAATCAAGGNCTTTCTCCTAGACGACTATGCTTGTTGAACCTAATGGGATTAATAATGCTTAATTGGAGCTCTCTATATTTGGCACTATAGCCTGCTTGTTGGCTCGAACTAACCTCGCAACTAGNATGGGTTATAACTGTATTTTAAGTAACGAAACATGGCTGGAACGGAACCTTACCCAGTGTTGCATTAAATAGGACTTTCTATCTAGGAAATATCAGTGATTCTTTCGGGTATGAGCCTAAAGATAGCCACATTTTCCGTNTCGTCAGGGTATTGGTTAGCNAAACTAGTACCTTCTTCAGAACCGTAATAGCGTATTGCCATCTCTAAGACAAAATCGTGAAGTGGAATATTTAGTTCCTCCATTTTTCCCTGGATCATTATCGACCTGTAGGGAGTCTCCCTTTTGTCAACGCAGAGAGATGCATATGGGAATCGAGTGAGGTTTTGCCATTTGGTAGTTTTTGTCCCGGTAAACATGATGGGATATTCCCCATTCCATTTGTACCAGATAGGTGTTGAGTGTGGAATACCTGAAGAGTCGACGGTGCTGATAACCGCGATTTGAGTTTTATTCAGGAAGTTGCGCGTTTCCTTTGTGATTTCAGTCATTGCACACCATTTGCATTACTATTAACTAGATNTTTCGATTTGTTTTTCCAACTCATCGGGTTNATTGGGATTTAAAATGGGGCATAACGTCTTTGGCAAAAAGACGAAGTTGATCAAGGAAGGCGTCCCGAGGCATACCTTCCGGCCAGTGCAGGATTATATGCTCCAGACCAGGATATTTTCTCTCTATTTCCCTCAAATGTTTTACGAAATCTGAAGCAGGGCCACAGATCCAGGCTTTTTGATCGACGCCATCTTCGATCCTGGGAGTCCGGGCTGGCGCTCCTGGAGTACCCCAGACTCGACCTTCCTCATCCGCATAACGAACAAACCCGAAAGGTGAAAACCATTTGTATCTTTCGTCGTGAAATGGGCGCAAATTACTGACGGCCTTTTCCTGTGTCTCTGCTATATAGAAGCCAAGGCCAAGTGCGAGATTTTCACCTAGTAACCCTCCACGACCATTCTCAACACATGCATCTCGGAATTTATGAAATATGTCATCTACNAGTTGGTCGCCCGTGAGAGCAACTACTCCGTTAAAACCTTTGCGGGCAGTGAATTCTATACTGCCCCCGCTCACTATGGGTTGCCAGGTCTCAACAGGTATGTTTTGAGGTCTCGGTACCAAGGTAATCTCTTTTAGGTCGTAGCCTCTGTACGGGACCTCAGCAGGAATGCTGTAGTGGTTTCCTTTGTGGCTAAATGATTCCTGGTTGAATGCCTTGAATATGACCTCTATTTGTTCTTCAAAAAGTTCCCTATTNGCGTCATTGTCTATAACGGGGGATCCAAATGTCTCTACTTCTCTTGAGTGATATCCTCGGCCCACCCCAAAAATCATTCTCCCGCCGGTTAAGATATCCGCTGTAGCATAGTCTTCGGCCAACCGGAGTGGATGCCACATAGGTACTATGTTGAACCCGCAACCAAATTTCAATGTTTTTGTCTGGGCTGCCAAATGGGTACTTAATAAGATTATGTTAGGGATACATTCATATCCTTCTCGTTGGAAATGGTGCTCNGCCATCCAAAGCGCATAGAAGTTGAGTTCGTCCATGAGAACGGCAGCCTGCCTCGCCGTTTCAAAAGATTCGATTAATCTGTCATTTTGATACCTTCTGTTGTTTGCTGGGGAACCTGAAAGGCCAACATTCTCCAACTCTATGTTTCCGACATACAGGACCGAAAAGTTTTTGATCATGAAAATTACCTTGAGATGAAGGTTTCGTTTCGGGAACTCTATAACTGAACAGGTTTACAAGTAAAGGAATCAGGGGCGAATTTCCAGAGATGTTCGATCCGATATACTGGTGAGGTTGTAGCTTGTACTAATCACTCCTTAAATAGATGTACGAAAGGTTAGATTTCGTGAAAACTAGAACTATTACAGGGACTCCTTCTGAGATACTTGTTGAGCAACTCGTTGCCTCTGGAGTGAAGTATGTTTTTTATAACTCAGGATCACGAGAAGCGCTTTTTTTTGACGCTCTTCATTCCAACCCCAACATTCATGGAATCTTGGCTTTGCATGAAGGCAGTGTGACATCTATGGCCGGAGGCTACACTCAAGTTCATAATCAGCCTGCGGTAATGGTTGTCCATTTGGGGGCAGGTCTCGCCCAAGCCATGGGGCAATTCATTAATGTTGCTTTTGGAGGATTGCCAGTCGTAGTTATTACTTTTGCCGGTGATACGGGAAGTTGGGTAGACAGAATTAACTTGGATTTTGATCATTCGTTTTCCCCTACCTCTGTGGCGAGGCCCATGGTTAAAGCTAGCTGGACCGTGATCGATCACGAAGGTTTGCCCTCTGCGGTGGAACGAGCTTTACAAGTAGCCCAGACTCCGCCATATGGTCCCGTTCATTTGGCTGTCTATGACAGCATGTTGAGTAAACGACAAGTCACCACGGACATCATTGATGGTGTGGTTTCTCCGTTAAGTGCCGGGAAAACATCTGATGTCGATCTTGAGAAGGTCTTGCACTATCTCGACCAATCTGAGAGACCATTGATTTATGCAGGGGACGGCATTTGGAGAAATGCGGGTGAAGGTTTAGCTGCCGAATTAGCAACTCACTTTGGCGCGGCAGTATGTGGCACTAATGTTGACTACCGGGGAATATCCATAAAGCATCCCCACCACCTTGGTGAATTTGAAGGATCTTGGGCGGAATATGACCCCGATTTAATTTTCTGCCTTGGAGTTAAACATCAAGGGACCGGTTACTCTTCTGATCATGAACCTTTTAGACGCCTCAGGAAAGTGGGTGGAAACATAATAGCTTTGGGTTCGTCTCAACCGTACATTACGAATTACCCCGGGCTCGATTTTGCCTTGCTAGGAGATGAAAAGGATGCCTTGCAACGACTATTAGAGAAAGCTAAGAGGGATTTCCCGAGGACTGCTTATACTTCTAAGCGAGAAAATGTACTAAAAGCGAGTGCAAAATGGAGGGATACACGTAGAAGTGCGATGATGCCGGACCCGGTTGATGGCCTTGTGAGACCAGGTTTACTGATTGATATTCTTGATAAAGAACTGGAGGCAATTGGTGGAGGGGTTGTTACCAATGAGCAGACCGCTGCGTCTCAAGAATCTATCCCTTCCGGAATGCCCCCGTATCTCAATACATATATACGTCAAGCTGGTGGCTCTGAGGGGTGGGGAGTAGGTGCCGCAATAGGAGCAAAACTAGCAGCAGGTGATGTACCTGTAGTGGGATTTGTAGGTGATGGATCGCTATATTATGCAGAGTCAGGTTTGTGGACAGCAGTGCACCACAGCATACCCGTTTTATTTGTCATCACCAATAACGTGGCCTATGGAATAGTTGCAGGCTTTTTTGACAAGGCAGGGGGCCAGATGAGTGATACCCGCAAGTTCGCTGGGGTCTCTCTGGAGGGGATTGAACCCGTAAAAATTGCCAGTGCTTTTGGGATGGACGGGGAGACCGTTAATGATGAGACAAAAGTGCTGGAGGCAATAAGACGGGGATTTTCGGTAGTTAACACGGAGGGCCGGCCCTACTTAATAGACTTTCGACTTCCCTCAGGTTTACCAGAAGGTGGAATTCCGGCCGACCAGTATCGTATGCGGTAATTATATGCTGACGTATGGTTACCCTTGGAAATCTGAATTTAAGTTCCCGATACAGTCTTTGAGGAGGATCTAGGTGCTTAAAATATTTAATCCACCTCTAGACTTTGTTCTTGTTGATAAATTGGAAATACTGTGGCAATCAGCATTTGGTGAGGATTTTGTAACGGATGTGCCTAGGTCCATCTTGATTGAGAAAGAAGTAATGCCACACAAGGTTGACGTGTACACCCAGCTAATTGAGGAGAACATTGTTTCAAGTGCAGTAACCATAGCAGGGGGATGTTCGCCATTATTGGGGGGATTGGGGGAGGTTTCCACGGAACCAGATTTCAGGGGCTCGGGTCTGGCCACGGATATTTGCCATAAAGCAGTAAATGATTTTTTTGATTCATCTGGAAAGGCACTTTATCTTGGAACAACAAATTCCGCTGCTGCAAGAATATATTCAAAGCTCGGTTGGAAATACATACCACACACTCAAGTTATGGTTAACTTAAGCAGAGGCGATATTTATGAGGAATTCATAGATGAATATTTTTCTACCGTCGGTCCAATCACGTTTAAGCCTGGGGAAATGTCAGCACGCATTCCAATGATTCCCCTAGCCATTTCCTACACTGACTGGGCCCTGTTGGACGTAAATATTGGTTTACTTTCGACCTTGAAAGAGGAACAAGAATCGTGCTTGGGAATTTTTAGGAGATATGATCAAATAAGGATAGACAACCGCGGGGAATTTTTTACTCTCACTGGAGACCACGACAGGCTGCTGGGTATATCTACTGCTGTAACAAAAGATGGGAACCATTATTCAATAGATGGTTTTACACACCCACTCCACAAAGGCTCCTTTATAGAGTTACTTAGAACAGCTCTACATTGGTGTGAAGCTGCGGGGGGGAACGACTGCAAGATGGAAATTGCTCAGGATGATCAAGAGAAAGCTGATCTAGTAGCCGAGTTAGGATTTAAACCGACTGGAGAAAAATCTGTGTTTAGAGGAAAGAACATTTCTCTTAGCACAGGTGTCTACACCATCAAGTAAGTGAATACTCATATGATGGATTGGTTAGTTCCCTGATCTATTTCAAGAATTCTTTTCGACTGGAAAGCCGACTATACTTCCCCACTCGGTCCAAGAACCGTCGTAGATCTTAACGTTTGGGATATTCAATATGTGGGTCATAGCGAACCACAACAGAGTGGCTCTGTGGCTTAATCTACAGTAAGTGACAACGTCATTTGTGAATCCTGCCACTATTCCAAGAGGTCTAAATTTTTCAATGAGCTTCTCAGCGGAAATAAATGTGTCGTCTTCATTGAGGAGATCACGAAAAAAAAGGTGCTGTGCGCCTGGGATTCGTCCTTCTCGTTCTGCTCCATGATCAAATCCGCCGGGAGGACTCACCCTCTCTCCCTCGTATTCTTCCGGGGAACGCGCGTCTACAAGGACGCGTTTTGAATCCTTTAGATTCTTAAGTACCTCATCGCGACCGATCCTCGTGGATAAATTGGCCCCACTTGAAATTACCTCATATGGTTCAAACTGGGGGATTATCTTTGACAGGCACCGTCCTTCAGCAATCCAGGTTGTCCTTCCTCCATCTAGTAGATAAACGTTGTTAAATCCTGCCATGGTTAACACCCACAACCCATAAGTTCCGTATTGAATCGGATCTCCATAAAGGACTATTTTCGACCTTTCGGTCGTGCCTATCTCCCCTAGATACTTTGCTATCTCGACGGGCGAGGCAAACTCTCGGTCTGAGTTATGCCAGAGCTTGTCTTTCCAGAACCAGAATACCGCATTGGGGATGTGCCCTTCTGAATAGGTCTCACCTCTTTCATCTCTTCCAATTTCGACGATTCGTATATTTGGGTCCTCGAGATTTTCGGCGAGCCATGTAGTTGTCACTAACTTGTCAGAATTGATATCCATAGTTGAATTTAGGCGTCCGTTGTTATGAATTAGTAGGGGTTTAGTGGTTTGATATTAGAATGTTCTCATTTTCGCCAACCGAAATTGGCAGCAACTGCTAATAACATTCTCCAAATAGGTATTAGGGAATCAAGAATAGGTTTGAAGATATTTTGATCAGTTTGAAAAGCATATTTAACTTTCGTCAGCAGTTCAAAATATTAACTGCTGCCTTTATTTTACTTCTTTTCAACAGTGGTTTGCGCTTCATTTTCGGTTTAATGTTGATTCCCATTGCGGAAGAGCTTTCATGGGGTAGATCGGTTCTCAGTTTCGGGGTCACTACATTTATGGTCGTTGGTGCCCTTGCATTACCATTTTATGGGAGGCTATTCGACAAATATGGACATAGGTCTATTTTGTTTGTAGCGGTGATGATTTCTGTTGGCGGTCTCGCTTTGATTTCTGGTATAGCCAAACCTTGGGAATTTATTCTTTTTTATGGATTGTTATTCGCTGTGGGTCATGCGGGATTCTCCACTGCGACAGTCTCCATTATGACAACAAGGTGGTTTCCCACAAATACGGGAATGGCAAATAGTGTGGCTATTTCTGGTAACGGTGTTGGGCAACTATTGATGGTTGGATTATCGGCATCTCTTATTCTTGAGTACGGGTGGAGGTTTTCTTATCAATTCCTAGCTATTGGAACGGGCTTGGTATTGCTTCCTTTGATTTTTTTCCTCGTGAGAACTAGGCAGGATCCATCGGAAAGTGATAAAGAAAATTGGCAGGAAATGGAAAGACCTCACTCCATCGGTGGACATTCAGAAAATTCCCTGGCCAGTGCAGTTTTGTCGAGTCAGTTTATTTGTCTTTTTTCACTTTACGCGATTTGTGGATTTCAAGATTTCTTTGTAGCGACTCACGTTACTTCCTTTGCTATTGATAACAAAATGAATACCCAGTTAGCGGGCAACATGTTGGCACTTATGGGAGTGGCAGCGCTAGGAGGGGTTGTTTCGTCAGGTTATTTATCCGATAGATATAACCCCAGGTTACCTACTATATTGTGTTTCGGTCTGCGCATTTTGCTTTTTGTCCCATTGGTATTTACCTCAAACCCTCTGGTTATTTTTGTTTTGTTTCTTTTGTATGGATTCACTTTTTTAGTGACAGCACCACTGACGGTTGTGTTCACAAGGCGTATTTTTGGTTTATCAAACTTTGGTACATTGGTGGGAACAATTCATATGATCCACCATATAAGTGGTGGTTTAGGGGCTTTTGTTGGGGGCGTTGTTTTTGATTCTACAGGGACCTATGAGCCTTTAATAATTGCCATGGTAGGTTTGTCCGTGGCTGGACTAATCAGCGTGTCTTTGTTGAGAGATAATCGGGTTCTTTAGTTTGGTCTCCTCTGGGAAAGCCAACCTTACCTTGGAGATTCTGTTCTCGTTTATCTAATAAATTGTTTAGGTTTTGGCGGTAATTACTCTGATGTTTCACTCAAATTAGGGCTACTGTTGGTATATGTGGAATTTCAAAGTAAATAACTGGGTAGTTGCTGTCGCAATCTGTTCAGGCATGTTTATATCGGTCCTCGATAATTCCTCTATCAATATAGCTTTACCTGAGATTGCTCTTCAATTTCGTGCAGAGATACCCGAAGTGCAGTGGTTAACGATCGGATATGGGCTGGCCTCGGGGGCTTTAATATTACCTATGGGCCGTTTGTCAGACATAATCGGTAGAAAACGTATTTACCTGACGGGATTTCTGATTTCCGGGTTGACCGCAATAATAACCAGCATAGCTCCGACCCTGTTGCTGGCGATCATGTTTAGGACCCTCCAAGGTGTCGGAGGGGCTATGATCCAGGCGAACGCAATGGCTATCCTGATTGGTTCATTTCCTGCCTCAAGACGCGGTTTCATAATAGGTATTTTCATGACAACTGTTGGCATTGCGAGCGTGTTTGGACCGGTATTTGGCGGATTTATAGTCCAATATTTTAGCTGGCGGTGGTTGCTGTTTATCTCGTTTCCACTTGGACTAACTGCGTGTGTAGTTGGTTTTCTGATCCTTCCTCAGTTGAAACCCGTAGCATCGGAATCGCGAGTGGGCTCAAAATTCGATTGGAAAGGTTCCTTCTATTTTGCAGTGGCCCTATCCTCCCTTATGCTGACAATAACTAACGGACACCGTTTAGGCTGGATTTCTCCGATGGTCATTGCGCTTCTTATAACGTTCCTTATTTTTGCTCTACTTTTCGCCGTTCGGCAGGCTAGAACTGATTCTCCTTTGATTGCCCTTGAACTGCTGGAAAGGAAATATTTCTCATTTGGAGCCTTAGCCAGTTTGTTCACGTTTTTGACGGGGACTTCTGTATTTTTTATCATGCCTTTCTATTTGCAGGGGGTTCTTGAATATCGGCCCGCCGGGGCTGGTTTGATGATGACACCAATGGCGGGATTTTTTGCTTTATCGGGACCAATAGCTGGCTATTTATCTGATCAGGTGGGTTGGAAAAAAGTAGAAATAGTCGGACTTACTGCCACGGTTATTTCCCTACTTGGACTCTCGGTAATTCATTTAGAGTCTTCTCCATTCTTGCTACTATTTCTCCTAGGCTTGATAGGGTTTGGAATGGGCTTTTTTTATTCGCCGAATTCTGCATCTGTCTTAAGTGTAGTGGAGAGGGAAAGATATGGTGTGGGTACGGCTTTTCTACAACTAACAAGGAATTCTGCATCAATTATTGGAATTTCTATAACCACTGCTCTAATTACTATCGTGATGGGGTCAATGGGTTATGAACCAAGCCTCGATGCAATCTACAAATCAGGAGTTACTATTGGCCTAAAAAATGCATTTGTAGATGGGCTCGGTTTGGCTCTAAGGGTCCAGGCGGTTCTAGTTCTAGTGGCTGTGATACTTACGCTGGCAAAGGGCAAGGAGCAGAAATTGCAAGACATATATTAGTTTTGACTTTTGGGTAAATTACCGGGCCTATCGACGAATTCACTGGTGCGATTATTGCTATTCGGTATTCCCTGTTGACCAATTGTCATCTAACTAACGATAATTTTAGGAAGGAATTTTGGAGGCGGAATTTAGGTTAAGAATATGACACATATTTTTCGTCGAGTTTCACTGGATTTCGTTTGGACTTGTATCACATTATTGCTTGCGGCAACCGTGTTTACCATGATTGGTTGTGGCGGTTCCGGGTCAGCTAAAAATCTAGACTCGCCCAGTGATAAAATCATCGTAACTGCGACCACTTCTATAGTGGCTGACTGGGCCCAGAAAATAGGGGGGGAAAGGGTATTTGTTGACTCTATAATTCCCTATGGATCTGATGGCCACTCATACCAAGCAACGGCAGACGGCGTGAAAAAGATCGCTGAATCGGATTACATATTCGGTATTGGGCTAGGTTACGAAGATAAATGGTTAACCAAGCTGCTTGATAACTACCCGGAGGGGCGGGTTTTGTATCTTGGGAGTAGTGTCGACCCAATTCCTTTCCGTGACGAACATGACGAGGAAGATGAACATGGCCAATTTGATCCCCATATCTGGTTCGATCCTATCAGGGTGGCCGAGATTGCAACGGTCCTTGGCGAAGAACTGGAAAGAATCGACCCTGAGGGCTCTCAGTATTATCAGGATAGGGTGAGGGATTATATTGCAGAGCTTAATGACTTACATTCACATATAAGTAAAAAAATAGCGGAAATCCCCATAGAGTCGCGAGTCATTATTACGTCGCATGAGTCATTGGGTTATTTGGAGGCTAGGTATGGGATAGAGGTGTTAACTGCAGTCATTCCAGGACTAGATGCTGAAGTTGTCCCAACGCCGAAAGACTTAGTTTTCGCGATAAAACAGATAAACGATAAAGACATTAAGGTAATCTTTGTTGATGAGACTAGGAGCGCTAAAGCTTCAGAAAGAGTTTCTGAAGAGACGGGGATACGGGTAGTTACCGGGTTGAAGGTCGAATCACTAACTGTTGGGCAAACTTATTTAGACTTTATGGAAAAGAACATGAATGTTATTTTCTCCAACATCGGCCCGTAGGCCTGTAAGAAATCACCAGACTCTTCAGAATATAGCTTTATCTCCTAGAACTTTTCTTATTAATAAGCGTGCTTGCTGACTCTCACGTATTTTAGAGTCCATCTCATTAGGGTGATTCCAAATAGCCAATAGTGATGCGGTCAATGCACTTACCACAGTCTTGAAAGAAGAATTTTGAGATAGGTCGTTATATTCGCCAGGATCTGATTTTAGGTTGTACAGTTCCAGTTCGGGCTCAGCAGCATAGCTGTAGCAGAGCTTGTAGTCGCCTTGTCTGATCATTGCGGCTGGGCGGTCTGTACCATGAGCTAGGTGCTCACTGAAGGCGAAATCATGCTCGGCCCAATCATCGCCATTTAGAGGGTGTAAGAGGGTCTTGCCATCAAGTTTCATGAGGGAAACGATTTCATCAGGGACCCTAGCTAGGTCCATGATTGTCGCAGTTACATCGACAAGGGAAACTGCGCCGGAATAGCGTTTGTTTTTAGGTAAAACTTTTGGCCAGCTTATTTGCAAAGGCACCCGAACAGACTGCTCATAAAAGTTCATTTTCCGCCAAAGCCCGTGCTCGCCCAACGACTCTCCATGATCTGAGGTGTAAATTATGACTGTGTTATCTAACAGATTTTGATCTTTGAGCGTGTCGATAAGACGTCCGATCTTATCGTCCATGTAGGTGACTAATCCATAGTAAGCCGCTCTTGCTCGGCGGATCTCATCATCTGTATACCCGTCGAAGTTGAAGGCTCTTCTGTTTCTCCTGGCAGATTCAGGCAGATTACCCAAATGTCCAGGAGGGTTTTCCGGCAAATCGGCATGTTCCGGGTAGTACATCGAGAAATATTGGTCCGGGACAATAAAAGGGAAATGTGGAGCGACGAATCCAACGCACAAAGCCCAAGGGCTATATTTTCTTTCTGGAGAACTCAAGTAATTTAAAGCTTTTTTCTCTATAAGATCGTCTGCGTCTATCATCGGGGTTCTCCCTGGGCCAGCTTCTTTCACGCTGTCCCAGGGTTGACTAGTGGTTGGTACTCCATCGTCCCAGAGATATATGGGATGCATTCCCCCTGAAGATAGCCCAACAAGTTCCGAGCCTGGATTGTCATCGGTAGGATCTCCGTGAGGATCGAGAGAAAGTTGCTGGTTGAAACCGTGGAGTTTATCGGGGCCTATCAAATGCATTTTTCCTGAGAGGGCGCAATCGTACCCAACCGAACGTAATGCATAGGGCCACGTTAGAGAATCAGAAGGCAGTGGAGTGGCATTATCCCATCCTTCACAATTGGAAACATAATTTCCTGTCATGAAGGATAAGCGCGATGGAACGCAAAGGGGGGCATTACAGTACGCCGAGTCAAAAGTTGTCCCTGACGAGGCTAATCTATCCATGTTCGGCGTCTGCACGAACGGGTGTCCGTATGCGCTTGACCACATTGGACCGTGTTCATCCGACATCACGATTAAAAAATTAGGTTGCGTTTCACGATTCATTTCCCATTCTCCTGCCGGTAAGTTATTGACCATAATTTATGGACTGATAAAACCTATCTCATGAGTTGAATAAGGGGTTTGAGGATCCATAGGCATCTATTATCGCTCCTGTAACAGCCGAGGAATCTGAGCTTATAAGGAAAGTACACAATTTAGCGATTTCAACAGGATCCATCATGTTTTTATCTCCATTTTCTTGTGGACCAAAAGCTTCCACATATCCCTCTGTTAAGACACCTCCAGGGCATACGCAGTTCACATCGATTCCTGATGATTTTACTTCTGCCGCAATTGACTCTGTAAAGCTAATCAGGGCTGCTTTTGTCACCCTGTAGGCACTTCGTCCGCCAGCTCCTTTACGACCACCAATTGAAGATATGTTAATTATTTTCCCGTAGCTTTGGGAAATCATATTCGGGAGCAAAAGTTTCGTTAATTTCACAGCCGCAATCAGATTGACGTCGATAACTCTTTCCCATTCCAACATTTCAAAATCAATCAGTGATAATCGCGGGTGGATGATTGCGGCGTTGTTGACAAGTATGTCGACAGATAAATTCTTAGCAAGGATGTAATTGTGTATTTTCTGTATTCCATCCTCTACGCCGAGATCGGCGCTCACCACATGTCCCTTGACCCCATTATCTTCAATTTCTTTTTTGACAGTTTGCAACCGGGTCTCATTTCGGCCCGTTACCAGAATATCGAGTCCATTTTTAGCAAAATCTAAGGCTATAGCTCTTCCGATGCCTCTGGAGGAACCAGTTACCAATGCGAGTCTCGTATTTTTTGTCATATGAATATTCCTAAGTTCTAAGTTAAGTTTGCAAGATCTCTTTGAGTTTATAAGCAACATCACCTGTATATATACGACTTTCTAGACCAAAAGATAGTAGGCTCTTGAAAGACTCGATGTGTTACATTTCGGTAAATTTAAGCCAGCTAAATACGGGATATACCAATTACTTGGATTGCCAGCCCCCATGAAAGTGAGTTGTGACTATGACAATTTCTCCCTTCCAAATTGATATCGACAAGAACATCCTGGAGGACTTAAGGGGCCGCCTCTTGGCGACACGGTGGCCTGACCAATTTCCAGATTCAGACTGGATTTATGGGACAGACCTTGATTATCTAAAAGAATTGGTGAGTTATTGGATAAATGAATTTGATTGGTATGCTCAGCAAAAAATGCTTAATGAGTTTCACCATTTCACTACAGTTGTCGAAGAGCATGATGTACATTTCATTAAGGAGAAAGGTAAGGGGCCAAACCCGATTCCCCTCGTAATAACTCATGGATGGCCTAGTACTATCCTAGAGATGTACAAGATTATCCCAATGTTGGCAGACCCGGCCTCATATGGTGGTTCTGAAAATGATTCCTTTGATGTGATAGCCCCTTCACTACCAGGCTACGGTTTTTCCGGAAAACCCTTAAACGCAGGCATGGATGTCGAAAGAGTTGCGGCCCTGTGGACGACCTTGATGACAGATAACTTAGGTTATCCTAGGTTTGCATCACATGGTGGTGACATTGGCGCGGGGGTTACTTCGCAGTTGGGCAGGAACCATGCTGACAAATTGATTGGAATTCATTTAACTTCTGTGACTCGTCCCGACCCATATTTAGGTGAAGGCTCTCGTCCTCTAACAATGGCCGAGAAGGCACATATGGACCAACGGCAGGATTGGCAGGAGAATGAGGGCGGTTACAACCATATACAGGGGACCAAACCCCAAACACTTTCATTTGGTTTAAATGATTCCCCCGCCGGACTGGCTGCATGGATTGTTGAAAAATATCGCACATGGAGTGACTGTTCTGGCGATGTCGAAAAGCGTTTCAGCAAAGATGAACTCCTGACTAACATCACCATCTATTGGGTCACTCAGACCATAAATACTTCTGTGAGAATGTATTATGAGAATCGGCGAAGTAACTGGGTCGTTGGGGTTAACGATAAAGTACAGACTCCGACAGGTGTGGCAATCTTTCCATTTGACTTGGCAACTCCCCCGAGAGAATGGGCTGAAAGATCATATGATGTTAGGAGTTGGACAGAAATGCCCCAAGGCGGTCATTTTGCGGCAATGGAGGAACCAGAACTCCTGGTGGATGATATTAGATCCTTTTTTCGATCATTGAGGTAGATAGTTATAAATTATTAATATTGGCTTCCAACAGTTGATAAAGATCATCTGTTAACGGTAATGCCTCCGTCTATAACTAGTTCAGACCCGGTAACATATCGGGATTCGTCGGAGGCGAGATAAAGGACCCCGAGGGATACATCTCTTGTATTCGCTATAATCCCTAGTGGAGTTTTGTCGATCATAGCTTGGCGGCCGCCCCCGGTACCAATAAGGCCGTTCACCATTTCTGTATCAATTACACCTGGATGGACAGAATTGCAGCGGATCTTCTCAGGCCCATATTCAACCGCTATGGATTTCGATAATATCCTCACGAGTCCCTTACTGGAGGAATAAGCTGTCGAACCAGATCCACTAAGGCCTGCAATAGAAGATATGTTCACGATGGAGCCTCCGCCGGCCTCTCTCATTGCCGGAACTACAGTTTTTGCACCGAGAAAGACTCCACGGGAATTCACATCCTGTATGGCGTCCCAGTCGGAAGTTTCTGTCTCTTCCAGGCCTTTCAAAAGCAATATTCCAGCGTTATTAACCAAGATGTCGAGTTTGGAATATTTGTTAACAGCCATTGACACTGCGTTTTTCCAATCGGGCTCCCTTGTCACATCGAGATGAACATAGGTAGCATTTCCTCCTGACTGGACAATTTCAACTGCGACCTGTTGGCCTTGATCATCTGTAATGTCTCCAAGCACAACAGATGCTCCTTCGGCAGCAAAAAGTCGTGCCTCATCCGCTCCCTGTCCTCTAGCGGCCCCAGATATTAATGCAACCTTTCCTTTCAACCTGCCCATTCCTATGCCTCCCACTCTTGGTGATTTGTACCAAGTAATATATTTGATAATGTCTTGACCATACCTTTGATTTCCATTGTTAACCCTGACGTTACATCATGGATTAAAGCTTTCTATATATTTCCTCAAGTTCCGTTTGAATGGTTTTCGACCTCCAGATCAGGCCATAGCTAACAAATGTGCCGACAGATTTTCCCTGCAGTCAAAATATTTAGTGGGAAGGATTGTTGGGGATGCTTCGGCTAAGGCGGACTATAAGCCGAGTTCTGTGCTCCGTGATTACGGAGTGGCGACCATCTATCTAGCCTGTCCGTTGCCGGACAGGTCAAGCGGCCAACCCGGGTATGGCCCGGAGCCATATATACCCCTATTAGGCCTTGCTCCGAATGGGGTTTACCTGGACCAACGATGTCTCCATCCTTGCGGTGGGCTCTTACCCCACCATTTCACCCTTACTGACATGCAGCGGTATATTTCTGTGGCACTTTCCGTCGGGTCACCCCGCCCCGCCGTTAGCGGGCATTCTTCCGAGAGAGCTCGGACTTTCCTCCTGTTGTGATGACTCACCACACCAGGCGGCCGCCCGTCTGCCTTAGCCAACGACGATTTTAACATTTTGTCCACGTATCCGGTGAATAAAGGCTAGAGCTGAAGCTTTACGGCTCTATCTTTTACTGTTATTGCCCGAACAAATTCGTTTATAAAGGCCTGTCGCTCGGCAAAAGTTTTATCATTCCAGTCTTTGAGGAATTTGCCTGACTTATCAGTGGGAACTGACAAAAATGCCTGGTCACGGGCCAGGTCGAGCTCGGTCAGGTATATATCTAACCTAGTTAAAACCGATTGCCCTAAGGAGGTTTTCCTCATAAAANCGACAAATCTATGTTCGGCTTGAGATACTTGTTCCAGTCTCTTTTTCGACGCCATAAAACGCTTCTCTTCGCCGGTGTCTCCACTCATGCTAGCCTGTAAATCCCCTTCACTGTGGGCTACATTAAGAAGTTCTTGGACCCGACCTTCTAGCTTTTCGGTGGTCCAAGTATGGTACGAGCACGTGCCTTTATTAGTTTTAGATTGGCAACGGTAGTAGCGGTAAGTATTTGTTTTACGGGTACCGTCGTCTCTCCTCCATGTCTGCTTACGATTGGAACCCATCATTGTGTTCCCACAATATCCACAGATACAAAGTCCCGAAAGGAGGTAAGGCTGGCTATCTGCAAAGCCCCTGTAACGGCGTCTCTCACGAACCTTATCTTGAGCTCTCCTGAAGGTTTCTGGCGGGATTATTGGTTCATGGTTTCCAGTTAGCCTNAGCCCAAATCTTACATATGTTCCAATATAAGCGGTATTCCGTAGGATGTCCCGGATGGATACTATATTCCAGTCATTTNCCTTCTTGTTCTTTATCCCCTTATCGTAGAGAGTGTCGACTATTTTACGTAACCCTAGATCCCCTTCGGTATAGAGATCGTAGATTAATCTGACAGTTTCCGCCTCAGATAGNTCTATGATGAATTTCCCTTCAGTTGATATTTCGTAACCATAGGGTGCTCGACCAAGTGCTTTACCTTCGATGGCCCTCTTTTGCATGGATTCTTTTATTTTGTTGGCNTTGATTCTTGATATTCCGGGGGAATCCATGTGGAGGAAAGCATTCTGAAGGAGGTCAGGATAACCATCTTCCAAGCAATAGATACTGGAATTGGCTTTCTCAATTCTTATTGCTGCTTTGGCTATACCTTCCAAATCTTCACTTACATGTGTTGAATCTGGAACAACTATCAGAAATCCGCTGGGTTCTCTTTCGAGATATTCCAAGATTGGCAAAAATTTTGAATCTTTGTCAGAGCCGTTTTGGTTTGCTTCTGAGACTATAAATTTAACTCTTTGATGAGCTAAAGAATCACAGAAGCTGGTAAAAACAGCCCTAAAACTGTCTTCTGTCCATGACGACGTTGAGTTTGGATCTGAATTTACTCTGGCGAATCCGACAGCTTTCATATGTCTAGTCGTCTGTGNTCAAAATTCTCTGGCAGGAATTGCAAAAAGAAATATTGTCAGGTGTTCCTATTGCTTGGGCGATTTTGTTTGGAACGCTTATATTGCAGGCTGAACACCTTTCCCCACGCATGACACTAACAGCCAATCCATCTTTCGATTTTCTTAGTCTTTCATATGTTGTGTAGACGGTTGAGGGGATTTCGATCTGAAGTTTTTCTCGGTTAACTTGGAGATCAATTATATCCTGTTCCAACTTACCCTTTTCCTTCGTGATTGATTCCAGTTGGGTTTTTCTTTTCTCTAGAACTGATGAAAGATTATCCGCTGATTTCTTAACTCCCTCTTCGTATCTGTCGTAGTCCACCATCGCAGACAACAAGGAGTCTTCAAGCCCCTCGATTTTGCTTTCGAGGCTGCTGAGCTCTTCTTGAAGCGCAGCGAGTTCCTTTTCGCTACTAATGGCCCCCCCGTAAATCTTGGTGGTTACAGATTTTTGTTGACTGAGTAAGCTAAGGTTGTCTCCCTCCAACTTGCGGATTTTGGAAGAGAGGTTTTGAAACTGTAGTTTAATCGCTTCATCAATTTTTGAAGCGTCGCTCACTGACGACTCATCAGATAATTGGTCGTCTATTTCATTCAAACGGTTTTTTGCGGTCTGAATTTCATTATCTTTTGTTTGAAGGTCTAAGATGCTNTTCGGGTTTTCCATAANATTATGAGAATATCACCTCGAAAATTTGTTGGATTCTGAAAGTCCTAAATAGGTAACTAAGTGGAGCATACCAATTTCCAGTATAGTTCGCACATGTATTCTGGAGAGATCGTCGATTCTTATGTACACTTGTCTTAAGTCTTAAATAATCAGTTATAGAGTGGCAACAGCTAGTTAATTTATGGACCCCGATTATAAATATCCCCCTGATAATCATCCAAAGACGAAGATCGTCTGTACTCTTGGGCCTTCGACTGATACCGAAGAGATTCTTCTAGAGTTGGTAAAAAGCGGGATGACTGTTGCTCGTCTAAACATGTCGCATGGTGATTTAGAAACGCATAAAGATACCGTTCGTAAGGTCAGAAAGGTGTCTGCTGATTCAGGAATGCCAATTGGGCTGATGGTTGATATTCCAGGGACTAAATACCGAACTGGGCCACTTGACCCGGGGGCAGTGAACTTGCAGAAAGGGGCGTTAATAGTCCTTACAAGTAACGACGTTGTCGGTAATCANCATAGAGTTAGTGTCTCACCAGTTGGCTTGCACAGGGACGCCGAACCTCAGGGGACTGTTCTTGTAGATGACGGTAACATCGAGTTGGTTGTCACCGATGTATCCGAAAATGATGTTTTGTGTAAAGTCGTCAGGGGTGGAAGGCTCACCCAGGGGAGGGGAGTGGTTACTCCTGGTAGATCACCATCTCAAGAATTTCCGGATGCCAAGGCAATATCCTGCTTGGAATTTGCCGCATCTGCTGAGGCAGATTTTGTAGCCTTATCTACCGTAACTACTGGGGAGGATATTAGGCGCGCAAGAGATATTCTCAAAAAAAATGGNATGAAATATCCCTTTTTAATATCCAAAGTTGAAAGAGCCGAGGCGATTGATAACATCGATGAAATAGTAGAGCAAAGTGACGCATTAATGGTTGCACGGGGGGACATGGGTGTTGAGGTTCCTTTGAAGCGGGTTCCAGTGATTCAAAAAGATTTGATTAGAAGGAGTAATTCGGCCGGTAAACCTGTTATTACTGCCACACAGATGCTGGAGTCTATGATTAATTCTTCATCTCCAACTAGGGCGGAGGTCACTGATGTTGCTAATGCAGTTTACGATGGGTCCGATGCGATAATGCTTTCTGGCGAGACCTCTATAGGAGAATATCCTGTTGAAGCAGTAAAGGTTATGGCCGAAACTGCAATGGAGGCCGAATCAGCCCTGCCATATGCACGTATGATGGCCGAGAGATTCAGTGAACTGGAAGCACTGACAGACGATGTTATTAGTTTCGCTGCATGTCAAACTTCCAATGAATTAGCTTCCGACCTGATTGTTGCATTCACAGAATCCGGGAGCTCAGCCGGACGAGTGTCAAGGTACAGACCGAGGGCAAAAATATTGGCTTTGACCCCATGGGAACATGTGAGAAACCGCCTTACTCTTCGTTGGGGGGTTTTCCCTGTTATTGTTGCAAATGTTGCTGACGTGGATGAATTTTTTAGCTTGGGAGAGATGGAATGTCGTAAGGTCCTGGGACTTAAGGGGGGTAATGTTGTTCTGGTAGCAGGGACCCCAATTGGTGTACCGGGAAGCACCAATTTGTTGAGAGTATTAAATTTGGATTGAAGCTTATTGTTAAAGTATTGGTAACTTTAACTTCTTGAGGAGGAGTCTTTTTGCTGAGTTTGTACAACACCCTTTCTAGGCGCAAGGAGACTCTCGTAGTCGGCTCGAACGGATCTTTCGGTATGTATACGTGTGGGCCTACGGTTTATAGAGACGCCCATATAGGGAACCTTCGTTCTTATTTAATGGCCGATTGGATCAGGCGAATTTTGCTGTTTGACGACATTGATGTTACACACATCAAAAATATCACAGACGTCGGGCATATGCGGCAAGAGATGTTGGAGCAAGGGGAAGATAAGGTAGTTGCAGCCGCTAGGGCTGAAGGTAAGTCNGCTGCTGATATTGCGGATTTTTATACCCAGAGATTTATTGATGATGAACTTGCCATCAACATAATTCCAGCCAGCAGATTACCAAAAGCAACTGACCATGTAAGAGAGATGATTGACATCGCCGTTGACTTAGTTTCCAACGGACTTGCCTATGAGGTTGATGGAAACGTTTACTTTGCGGTTCAGGAATTCCCCAGTTACGGACAGCTTTCCGGGAACATTCATGAGTCTTTGCTTCAGGAGGCCGTTAGGAATGAAGCCGACCCTCGAAAACGGGACCCGAGGGACTTTACACTCTGGAAATCTGCTGAACCAGGAAGAGATTTGAAGTGGGAAAGTCCTTGGGGGGAAGGTTTTCCTGGTTGGCACATTGAATGTTCTGCCATGTCGATGAAGTACTTGGGGAAGGTTATAGATTTACACACTGGTGGTGTCGACAATATATTTCCNCATCACGAGGGTGAGATTGCCCAGAGTGAGGGAGTGGTTGGGGATTCCGTTGTGAAACACTGGGTGCATGGTCAACATCTACTCGCAGATGGCGTAAAAATGGCCAAGTCGGCTGCAAATGCCTATACAATACCCGACCTGGTTTTAAGGGGATTTGACCCGATAGCCTTTCGCTACCTATGCATGACAGGACGTTACCGATCGAGGCTTAATTTTACTTTTAGAGCACTGGCTTCATCTGAGTCCGCATTAAATCGGCTGAGGCGTCACTACATCAGTTGGAAACGAGATTCTGATGACCATCCCTCACTTGAGGAACAATATCTGCCATGGATCGCGAGGTTTACCGAAGCCGTCGAGGACGATTTAAATCTTCCTCGTGGTGTGGATATCATGTGGAGACTGGTGGAAAGTGATATATCCAATTCATCCAAAATAAAGGCCCTGGAGACTATCGATGAAATATTAGGCCTGGGAATTGCAGATACAAAGGATATGTTCAATGTCTCCGGAGACATTCAAACTCTGCTTTCTTCGCGGACTGAATTTCGTAGAGATCAAGCCTATGAAGAAGCCGATCAGCTCAGAGAGGAAGTGATTTCTAGGGGTTATGTTATTCAAGATGTAACCCGCGAAGCTTCTTCCGTTCGCCAGAAAGATAGTGGCGAATTAAGGACTGAAAAATGGCCATTGATATCAACCCCTTCAGATGTACCCTCTAGCATTGGTTGTGACTCAACCGTCGAATTCTCAGTTGCTATGGTATGCGATTCTTTTCCCGCTGATGTCGAAAGGTGCACAGAAAGCCTTCTAAGGTTCGAATCTGGATCTGAATCGGATAAGCGTNTGGAAATAATTATTCTTGACAATGGAAATATTGAAAGCGACGCTCTTGTCCTCCAGACACTCTCTGATTCAAACCCATCTGTTCGGGTTCTCCATGCGGATCATAGGTTGGGAGACGGTGCGGCGAAAAATTGTCTATTTCGGGAATCGCGGGGTAGATATTTTGTCTTATTGGACCCTAGCGTAGAGGGTACTGGTCCTTTTTTGGGGAAGTTAGGGGATATCTTAGAAAACGTGGAAGTGGGTATTGCCGGATTTGCTGGATTGAGGACCACAGATTTCCTTCATTTTCACGATGGTGAGGGTGAGTCAGGAGAAATGGATGCTATGCAAGCATACTGTCTAGCCTTTAGAAGGGAAGACCTTCCTGTAGTGGGTTTGATGAGGGAAACGTTTAGGTTTTATAGGAATCTGGATTTGGATTTCAGTTTTCAGTTCAAAGACAAGGGCTTTAAAGTAATAGCAGATAGTTCACTTCCAATATTGCTCCACGAACATAGAGGTTGGACAGCATTATCAGAACAAGAACGCGACGATTTGAGCAGAAAAAATTACGGAAGATTCTTAAATAAGTGGAGAGAGCGTAAAGATCTTCTTGTTAGTACCACTCAGGAGTAAATTCCCGGGGTTTATTTCTACCGTATGGATCATCTGTATAATTCGTAAGGCTTGTTATCCCCAAGATTGTAAATGTTCCTAAAATTACCTTAGTAAAAGTTGGTGTACATTTTGGACTTTTCTTCATTACCTATTTTATGGTCGACCTTAGCAATTTTAGCGGCCGTGATTCTTGTCTCCGCTACACAGTTAGCTAAATCAGCTGACATAATTGCTTTCAAAACCGGGTTGGGACGTTCTTTTATTGGTGTTGTATTGCTGGCTACCGCAACCTCCTTGCCGGAATTAGGAACTGGAATTACTTCAGTCACTATGATCGGTGGGTCTGAGGGGGCTGACCTCGCTGCCGGAGATGCTTTCGGAAGTAACCTTTTCAACCTGTTGATTATTGGGATTTTGGATATCATTTGGCGTCGCGGCCCGATTCTTTCAAGTTTGGGGACGGGGGTCCCCTTAGTGGGAGTTTTGGCTGTAGCAGGCATTGTTATAGCCGCAGGCGGAATTATTATTCATCAAAATATTTCCTTTGCTTCCAACTGGTTTGTAAGCCCGGTATCCATTGTTCTGGTTCTTGTGTTTGCGGCAGCTCTCTACGCTGTTTACAAAGAGGAGAAACATTCCGATCATTCAGAAACAGAACATAATTATGAGGAAAGTAGTCTGGCAAGAGCTTTTGTGGTCTATGGCATTGCTGCAACTATAGTGGTGGTCGCAGCAATTTTCCTCGCCAATACAGGTGAAGGCCTCGCAGAAGCGATGGGATGGGAGAGGAGTTTTGTAGGTACTCAATTTTTGGCGTTAAGCACATCACTTCCTGAACTGGCAGCTTCGATAGCCGCACTAAGGATTATGGCTCCTGAATTGGCGATAACCAACCTTCTTGGAAGTAATCTGTTTAATATGGGCTTTGTTTTATTTTTAGACGATGTCAGCTACACCAGTGGGCCTATTTGGAATGCGATATCACCTATTCACGCCCTCACGGCTATAATCGCTGTATTAATGACGATGGTGGTGCTCGTGCCTTCGGTTAGCAGAGCTAAATTATCGTTTGGCAGGCTTGTCACTTTCGAATCGGTTTCCCTCATATCTCTGTATATAATAGCCAGCGTTCTGGTTTTTCTTGCGGGTGGCGGACATTAAGTTAAATAAAGAGGTTGAATTGTTATGTTTTTCGAATTAAGAGAGTATAGAACTTTGCCTGGTCAAAGAGAGAACTGGGTACGCTTCATGGAAGAGGAGATTATTCCCTTTCAAGTTTCCAAAGGTATGGTGATACTTGGCAGTTTTGTCGGAGAAGAAGAAGACGATCTATATGTATGGATAAGACGTTTCGAATCCGAAGAGGAAAGAGAAAAACTCTACGCTGCCGTCTATGAAAGTGACAATTGGGTTAATGAGATCGGACCCAAGATACCCGAAATGATGGATAGATCCAAAATAGTGGTGCGGCGTCTAGAGGCTTCTTCAAGATCAGTCATTCAATAAGTAGTGCAATTTAGTGGTGATACTGATAGACCTTTGTGGCTGGAGAATCTAGAACTTTTCGATGGGTTAAGGAACTTAGGATTCGGTTGCATTTCCGTTCAAGCCGGGAAGATCGCCTTTGTTGGTGAAAGGACCGGATTTCAATCCCCAAAGCCCGGTAAGCTCGATGAGGTCATTGACTGCACTGGTTTATTCGCTCTTCCTGGTTTTGTAGATTCGCATTTACATCTATTNTCTCTGGCTGCCTCTAATTTCGGATATGACTTGGCCAAAGTCAGTGGAACAAGCTGTAGTACTTTTAAGACGATTCTTAAACAAGCTAAGGAAACTTTCGATAGGCAAGAGATTTGGCTGCGTTTTTATGGTCTCGACTCTTTTGACCTGGGCCTTTCCAAATGCCTGAATAGAGACTTTCTAGATGAAGTCTTTCCTGAAAATCCTGTTATTATTCGCTTCCAATCTGGTCATGGAGCCTTGCTGAATTCTGTTGCGCTTGGGTTGATCGATGTAGGCGAAAGTACAGATGAGCCGGATGGGATCACTTTCACAAGAGATCTAAATAGTGGACTTCTTACTGGGGTGATTTTGGAGGGGGAAGAATTATTTGCTTCCAAAATTCCTCCCATTCCTTCATACCGGCTGTTGGATTCCCTTGGAGAAATTTTGGAGGACACATCCTTAAGCGGCATTACAACATTAGTTGATGCAAGTCAGAACAACGACGTTCCAAGAATGAGGATGCTCAGTGACTTTTTAGCCACTAAATCTTTATGTCCACATATTGTCCTGATGCCTGGATCGACACACTTTAGAGGATTTTCTNCGGATATAGGGAACTATTCTGATGTTTATCGTGGTGTNGAAATTGGACATGTGAAGATAATGCTAACCGCCTCTTCAGGCCGGATCATTCCTTCTGAGAAAGACCTATTAGCTTCGGTCAGGGAAGCTCATTCACTTGGTTTTCCAGTTGCTATACATGCAGTAGAAAATGAATGCGTTTCTATCGCCATTGCTGCTCTACAAAAAGATTTTTTCCATGGGGATAGAATCGAACATGCGTCGGAGTTAACTGACCAAAATATAGCGAAAATTGCCGCTTTAGGGATTCGAATTTCCACCCAACCAGGGTTTATAACAGAGAACGGAGAACGGTATTTACAAAATACACCTGATACCTCAGTTCTTTATAGGTTGGAAAGCCTGAGAACACAGGGTGTAGTAGTAGGGTTTTCCTCGGATGCTCCTTTTTCGCGGTCAGACCCTATGGGCTGGATATACGCGGGAACNTACAGAGAAATTCCTAGAACGGAGACAATCCTCGGAAACTCTGAAAGAATTTCGGTTGATTCTGCCTTAAATATGGCGACTTATTCGAGCGCCCTAGTCAGTGGCATCGCCGACAGGAAAGGGTATCTTAGTCCCGGTATGGATGCCGATATAGTTCTTCTAGATATGAATCCGCTTACCGCAAAGGGTTCGGAACTGTCTAAAATTTCCCCGGTTCTTACATTAAGTCAGGGATCTAGCTTGTATTCAGGAATGTAGTTTCTGACTAGGAAACCCGTGCCACTACGAAATATGAAAGCGCTTCTAATGATTCTTTGTAAGGATTACTCGGCAGCAGTATGAGAGATTCTCGGGCTTCTCTAGACAAATTCTCCGCATAGTCATGGGCCCTGTTGATTGCTCCACATTCTTTTATACTCCTAATTATTTCATCTAGAATGCCTGAATGTTTTCCCTCGTCGAAATAGCTTTGTACCAGATGTCTAATGGAATCATTTTCCATCGCAAATATAGTGGGGAGTGTAATAACTCCATTAACTAAATCTAAACTTACTGGTTTCCCNAGGCTTATTTCATCAGCTTCGAAATCCAATATGTCATCTACAATTTGAAAGGCCGTTCCGATCTTTCTGCTATAGCTTGTGAGAGCGTCCACCTCACGGGGATCCGCACCGCTCAAGCGGGCCCCGGACTCTCCAGAGGTAGCGAAGAGGGATCCAGTTTTGAAATATATACGCTGTAGATATTCAGCCAGATTTCCATTGGTATCACCGCTCAGTGAAATTTCTTGTAATTCTCCACGGGAGAGTTCCATTATCGTTTGAGAAAATCTTCTTATGACCTTGATGTCTCCCGTATCACAAACAAATGTTGCTGAGGCGGCAAATACGTAATCCCCTACCAATACCGCCAGTCTGTCTCCCCATCCGCTGCTAATTGTTATTCTTCCACGTCTGGTATCAGCCTCATCGACAGTATCATCATGGATCAGAGTAGCAACGTGAAGCATCTCAACGGCTGCTGCCATCGTGATTACATTGGACTTGTCATGTTGATGGAATCCTGAGGCGAGAATTGTCAATGCGGGCCTAGCTCTTTTACCTTTCGAAGCAAAAACATGCTGAAGTAATTCGTCAAGGATGGGCAGATCGGAACTTTGAGAAAATTCGGCTAACCGATCATCCACGGAGGCTAACTCATCTAAAATTGGGTTTAAGATAGTTTGTAGTTGTGTCAAGGATCAGGACTCAGAGCTGAGCCGACTCAGTTCTGCTTCTGCAATTGAATCTTCTAATTTGTCAAACAGTCTTTTCACTTCCCCCAACTTGTGGTCATCGGGGACTTCCTGCGGATTCCAGCTCCAATNATTTTTCTCCACCTCACCTGCTAAACCCAACATCTCCTGAAGAGCTTGAGTAGAAAATGGCAAATATGGGTGGAGAACAGTTTTTAGGCAATTTATTATATTGACTGAAATATTGAGAGTGGTGGAAGCGGAATCTATGTCAGATTTGATGGCAGCCCAAGGAGCCTTTTCGTCAAGGTATCGATTAACTTCACGAGCCAGAGACATACAATGTGCCAACCCTTCACGAAATTTGCATGATTCAATTGATTCCGAAACAGATATAAGTGTTGTCTCAGCCAATTTGTTAAGTTTAATTTCAGAGTTGCCGATGTTGCCTCGCTTGGGAACCTGCCCGTCAAAATTGCGATGAATCATCGAAAGCACTCTATTCACCAGATTTCCAAAGGTAGCAACCAACTCATCGTTGTTTCTCCGGACAAATTCCTCCCACGTAAAGTTGGAATCGCTGGTTTCCGGCATGATGGCTGACAAGGTGTATCTGATTGGATCGGGGTCATAGCGCTGAACAGCATCCTTGAGATTAATAACCCAGTTTCTGCTGGTGGATATCTTCTGGGACTCCATATTCACATATTCATTGGCCGGAACGTCGTAGGGAAGGTTATAGCCCTCATAGGCAAGTAACATAGCAGGCCATATCACAGTATGAAAAGGGATGTTATCTTTTCCCATGAAATAGAAAGATCTTGAATTGCCTTTCCAAAAGTCTATCCATAGATTGGGATTTCCAAATTGATCCCCCGCCTCTATTGAGGCGGATAAATAACCAATTACCGCTTCAAACCATACATAAATTCTTTTACTTTCATAGCCAGGTATCGGTACAGGCACTCCCCAGGTTATGTCTCGAGTTATCGCTCGATCTTTTAAACCGCCTTCTAAAAACCCGACCGTAAAATTTTTTACGTTTGGTTTCCAATGGTCCTGTTTTCTGGNCCAGTCGAGTAGTTGCTTTTCAAAGACACTTAATCTCAAAAAGAAGTGCTCCGTATCCTTGAATACAGGCGTATAAGTGCAATCTCTATGCCTTATATTTATTAGGTCCTTTGGATCCAATGTGTTCCCGCACGCATCGCATTGATCCCCGCGTGCACCTTCAGAATCACAGTGCGGGCATATTCCTTCTACATATCGATCAGCCAGGAACCTTTGATGGTCTTCACAATACGGCTGTGACATTGTGTCTTTGTAGATGAAATCCTTTTCGTAGAGCTTGAGGAAAATATCCTGTGACACCGAAAAATGGTTGTCAGTGTGAGTGCTTGTGAACAAGTCAAAGGATATACCTAAGTCTTTCCAATCTTGAAGGAATTCTTCCTGGTANGAGGAAGCCACTTCTTCCGGAGTGGACCCGTTGGCCTCGGCAGTTATTGTTACGGGAGTCCCATGGGCGTCACTCCCNGAAACCATAAGAACGTTGTTACCTTTTAGTCGATGGTATCTGGCAAAAATATCTGCAGGAAGGTAGCACCCGGCCACATGCCCCAGATGTATGGAGCCATTAGCGTAGGGCCAGGCTGCACAGACGAGTATGTTCTCCGGCATAGCGAGTGGGANACTCCTGATCTTGGTTGTTATTCAGGAACAAGATTTTAGCATAGGAGGNCTTNCTAGCTAATGATCATCNCTNACAGCGGACCTTCCTTCAACAANCATTTTGTAGGCCTCCGAATTAGACATCTGCGTGATTGAAGAGATGCTTTTAGCAATATCACGGGGCTTAAGCCCTGAATCCTCTAGAGAATGGACAAGTCGTTCAAGCCCTTGGAGGTCAAATGTTGAATGAGTTTCCAAGATTGGTGCCAGGACAATTGTAAATTCTCCCCTGGGCTCAAGAAAATGACTTTTGGCTTCCGTGACTGTTCCATAAAAGCTATCTTCGAATCTTTTCGTTATCTCTCTCATAATGAATATTTTTGTATTGGGTATTTTGTTTTCGAGATAAGAGAGTAGCCCAATTACCCTTTTAGGAGATTCGAACATTACAATCGGAACGCTTAAGACGCTGCCTGTATTGATCAATTGGTCAAGTTCGACCTTTTTTCGTGGAGCGAACCCGGTGAAATAGAAACGGTCGGTTGGAAATGGAGCGGCAGACAAAATCGCTGTGACGGCAGATGGACCTGGGATCGGAATGACCTGGGTCATTGTTTGATCAATTGCGGCGATAAGTTCGTGCCCAGGGTCACTTATACCCGGAGTCCCAGCATCACTNGTTAAAGCGAGGTCCTTAGACTCCAAATGTTTGAGAAGGATCGGGGTCCTTTGCTTAGCATTGATCCTGTTAAAACTAATAGTTCTTGTTTTAATGTCGTAGTGGGAAAGTAGCTTTCGGGTGACTCTGGTATCTTCTGAGGCGATTAGGTCGACACTTTGTAACGTCTCTACGGCTCTACTTGAAGTGTCTTGTAAGTTTCCGATTGGTGTAGCAACTATGTAGAGAATTGACAAAGAAACACTCTTAAAATTTTTACATGCAGGCTATAGAAATAAGACTAACAGATTGTAGTTGGCTTAAAATATCGACGATGGNATTAATGGATTTGTTTGTTTCAGGGCTNGGGAGATCTGATGTAATGCAATTTGATGAAGGGGAATCATAAATGGGANNTNCTAGGCACGTCNTGATCTTTAGGGATCCANCCAGGTATGCCGGATGGCCCGCNAACTATGGAATCTGGTCTTGGGGGNAGGAAATTGTTTCAGGNTTCACNCTCGGGTTTCCTGACGCAAATGGAGGATTTCACTCCAGAGACAAGAACAGACCGNTTATNACTATGCAGTGCAGGAGCTATGACGGTGGACAGTCATGGTCTAGTGAAATCGCTCCATTGTTGGCGCCTGGTGGTGGGTCAATATCGGCTGAGGAGCATACCAATGATATTTACGGACCTGTGGCTGACGGAGTAAATCCTCCTGTTACTCATCCCGGCGANATTGATTTGGATGGGGGTGATTTTTCAATGTTGTTAGGTCGCACAGGTTTATTGGCCGGGGCGGAATCGTGGTTCTACACTTCAAGTGATAGGTGTGTGACCTGGCAGGGACCTTTTNTATTATCCATGTTTGATCAACTTGGTATTGCCGCTCGGACTGATTACCTTGTAGAGCCTAATGGAGGGAAGAATAGGATTTCCCTGTTTCTAACTGCAACAAAACCTGACGGAGAAGAAGGAAGGGTTTTTTACGCGAAATCAGAAAATGATGCGAGAGGATTTCGGTTTGTTTCATGGTTAAGGAAACATCCGAAAGGTTTTGATATTATGCCTTCTTCTTTAAGCTTAGATTCGGGGNTGATTCTTACTGCGGTGAGGTGCCGGNCAAGGGATGGCAACAAAGATTATATAGACCTATTTGAAAGCCGGGATAGCGGACTACATTGGAATTTAGTTGGAACTCCTGTCCCTGACACTGGGACTGGCGGAAGCCCGCCAGCTCTCTTAAAGCTGGCAGACGGACGGCTTTGTTTAATTTATGGTTATCGAAACCACCCGTTCGGNATTTATGCGGTCTTAAGTCCCGATAGNGGNCANTCTTGGAGCAAACCTATCCCACTAAGAATGGGGGGTGGGAATCATGATATTGGTTATCCTAGAGCAGTCCAAGTANGTGATGGAAGTGTGGTGGTTGTTTATTACTTTAATGATGGTGCCAACAGCGAGAGATACATTGCTGCGACTATATGGAACCCGAGTGATTTATAGATCCTTTCCATGCCCCAGTACAAAAANCCGCTCAGAAAGACTGTAATTACTCAACCCGAGAGCTCCCTTTGCGTGCATAGGATATATGTTTTACGATGGGGCCTGTTTAAGAGTATTGACTATTATGACNGTGATTTTTGATCAGAGGGAGTTCAGCTTAATATGGCGGCGATATCGAGAACAGTTATTAGTATTAAAGAAGGCAAGATGGGAGATGCTTATCAGCTAGTTGATGCTCAGTCCCATCTTGCATCTGAGATTGATGGAATGATCGGGTTTTTAGTCGCCCAAACGGGAGAAAACGAACTTACGGTTATGGGTGTTTACGAAACTACTAAAGCGGCAGAGACAGCAACTCCTGTTGTTATGCAGGCAATGGGAACCATGGCCTCTTTGATGGAAGGTGAGCCAAATAGGGGCATATACCCTGGAGTGTGGTTTTCTGAGTAGGGAAGAGAAATATTAATCTGAAACTAGCCCCCAGCTTTTGGCTCNATTAATACCTACTCGGATAATTGGTGCTCCCGGGCTAAGAATAGTTTCGTATTGAGGATATTTCTCCCGGAGGAGATTCTCAGCGCAAGCCCTTTCCCTAGCATCAGTGAGTAGAGTTGCTTCACCAAACACTATAACGTACGCCAATTTGTTCCAGTCTTCGGAGTAAATATCGAAGACAACTGAGACCGAGGCATTCTCATTAATGTTGGCAAGTCGTTTCAATTTGTGAGGTTCGACGGATTTAGGTTTGGAATCGAGGGGCGTGTACAACACGTCGTTGTCGGTGGTGGCAAAACATATTGGAACTACTACTGGGTTTCCAATTCGATCAGCAGTGGCGAGATGGCCAATGCGTTGCCTTAAGACGAATTCTTTTGTGACTCTGTTCATAACTGATCTTCTATATATANGACCGCCCTAAAAAGTGGGTATTGGGTCCAAGAATTATTAATCTTTAGAGATTATCGCCCTTTTATGTGTGGCTTTCCCAACCATATTGGCTTCTTGTGTGACTTCAATTTCAAAAGTAAGTCGGCCTCTTTCGCGGTCTATATCCACCAAATTCGTTGTGATTTCAACAGTGTCATTAATATCTGTTCTTGCAATATGCCTAAGGCCATCTACTGCATATCCGACTGTTGCGGAATTACCGTCCAATAAAGGATCTGAAAGTTGGATACATGCCCCTTCCATGAGTCCTAGCATGGCTGGGGTTGAGAAAACGTCGTCGCCATCTTTGCCCGTCCGATTTGTTGTCATGTCAGAAGTTATCTTGATTTGTGTTTTAGCTGATTGTCCAACCTGAAGTTTACTTGTATCCAAGAGAGGCTCCTACGCTTGTAATGAAATTGATTATACTGAAATGATTAATGGAGTGTTTCCGATGCAGAGTCTGGGTTATTCCATGGTAGATCCTAAGTTTTTATTAAATACACGATCTGATTTCCTAAATGTTGTCATTGAATATTTTGACCCATTCTGACAAATCCCATTCTCCCATTTTGTACCGTCCAAGAATTTCGCTATGTTGGCTCACCAAGATTTTAGTAGATCTTGTTAATCCTCCAATTTCATTAAAGGTTTGAGTATTGGTTGGAAGTGCATAGATCCAATCGGGATGGCCTTTAGACATGTTTTGAAGTTGTTCAAAAGTGGTTCCGGGATTCATAGCTATTATGTAAATATTGGCAACGGCTGCTAGTCCCATGTCGGATTCACTGAGTTTCCGCAACTCGGAAATACAGATTCCTCAATGCGGTGAAATGAAAAGTAAAAATGTGGGGCGATTATTGGTTTTGAATTGATCTGATGTAACGCTTCCACTTTGGGTTATTAGGCTGAAAGTGGGGAGTACCTCTAAGTTAGTTAGAGTCGAAGTAGATTTTTGGCTACAGGAAACGACTGTTAAAACTAGAGTGAGTAGGAGAATGAAGAGTATGGAGCCCTGAATCGGTCGGGAAAGGTTCATATGTTTACCGTACAACATCTGTCTCCGTGGAAGTCACATATGCTTATTGGGTTACATGTTTATTATAGAGGACGCGCTATTTATGATTGTGCTGCTATCCAGAATGCTGTTCAGCATGGATTGGCTTGAGGGATGTTGANTTTTAGTTGTCAAAAAATCCTCGATCGTNGTCCCTAAGATATCTGATTGCTTCTTGTTTCTTAAATGTTATTCCGATTCCAGGAAGGTCTGGAACCACTATGTGGCTGTCTTCTACTACTAAATGCTCGATGCCATTGAGTATTTCATACCACCATTCTGTATCTCCTGATGGGAGCTCGAATGCTATGTAATTATCTGGCAATGTTGCTGCTAATTGCACAAGCGCAGCCAGGCCCAACAAACCATCNCCGGTGCCGTGAGGAGCAAAAAGAATGCCATGAAGATCGGCATATTCGGCGATGAATTTCATCTCAGATATACCTCCAACATCCGCTGGGTCAGGTCCGATTATATTGACAGCTTTTTGCTCAATAAGTTCAACGAAATTCTGACGCAGATAGATCTGCTCCCCNGTGTGGATAGCTGTGCTCGTGTGTGGGGTGACTTGCAAATAAAGGTCTGATAGCACGTAAGGTGTGTAATCTCCCGTGATCATGTCTTCCAACCATGTGACATTCATCCCTTCGACTGCTTTCGCTAACTTTAATGCGTCAACAACCGTCATCCCGGGCCCACAGTCCAGTGCAAGTCCTACCTCATCGTCCAGTACGTCAACCATCGCTTCGATACATTTAACTAAGTGATTGAAGCCTTTTTGGGTAAGCATTCCCCGATTTGGATATCTTCCCTCTGTTACTGGAGTGCCGTAGTAGAAACTCTCTATCTCTGAATACATGGAATCATGAAATGCAACAGCCTGCTTAATAATCGAGAATNTCTCAGGAAGANCCTTCATTTTCTGCATGGCGTGGGCGTAGTGTTCTGGTTGGTTGCCCTCTAANGGAAATCTTATGCTGCCGTTATAAACTCTGACCCTATCCCTAATTTTTCCTCCAAGGAGNTTGTAAACCGGGACTCCAGCCGCTTTNCCGGCAATATCCCAAAGCGCCATCTCGATCATACTTACTGCNGCGCCCCATGGCTTAAANNCTCCTAGTCTTCGGATTCCCAGCATTACCCGTTCCACGTCAGTGGGATCCTTTCCCACAATGAGATCCTTGTAGAACAAAATCATGGGTTTTAGATAGGATTTGTTTGACTCTCCCGCCGCGATACCTTCTATTTCTTCATCCGTCGTAATTCGGATAACTGGATTGTTCCCGATGATGGCACATTTAAGATCGGTGATTTTCATATTCTCTTCTTAACCGGGACAAATCAACGAATCATCCGTTGAGGGCTCCTAATGCAATTGCCTGGGGCCGAAGATCGCCTTCCTTTTTAAGATGAGCGTCTATGGCACTAGTTGCGGTAGTTAGCAGCTGGGGATTTATCGATTTAGCTTCCTCAGAATATCCTGCCTGGTCAAGTAACTTCTGAGTTTCCTCTCGGATATGATTTAGTGACCAAGATACTTGTTGCTCCGAATCCTCTACACCATCCGGAAAATCTATATGAGAACTACCAGCACCCAATTTATCGTATCCGCGGGCGTGCCAATGACCGCCAGAACCATGAGGGTCAAACCGAATGATCTCAACGCCATTGACGTCTATTCCAAAGGTGGGACCACCAACTTTAGTGTTTAGACAACGCAGGGGCCACAAGTATATTGTGACGTCTCCCGATTCAGAAATTGATTGCACTAGTGTTTCACCTAAATATGTCTCTCCTGGAATAGTTGTTGCCATTTTGACACCCTCCATATCTATTTTTGCCAACTGTTATGAGGCCAATATATTATGTGAGACGTTATCATCGGGCCAATATGGCGTCAAAGCTATTTCTCGAGCTGCTCTCAGAGCGGAATAGTCTTCTTGGTGATAAAATCGTGACTGGTTTATCCTTTTGGCCCGCTAGCTCAATTGGCAGAGCAATTGACTCTTAATCAGTTGGCCATTTTAGGGGATTTGCGAATATAGGCGTGTATTTGTACCATTTATCTTGATCTGATTCCGAAACCAGTAGGTATAAGCGGGTATAAGCAGTTACACAAACAG
>NZSI01000059.1 GCA_002696685.1 Chloroflexota bacterium
TATTGATGCCACCAGATGAGTATTTGCATCGGCTGATACCTCAGTCAGATAAGAGGAATCGCTTATTCGCCTCCGCCGTTCGGCGAAGCGTTATCTTCTGTAGAGAGCTGGACTCCGAACGCCGCCGAAGGCAAGCGAGGCGATACAGGGCTTGGGAAATTTAAGATTCTGACCGCAGGTTAAATATTCCAAGAACCACAGCCGATATTATTGCCAGTACGAATGGAATAATCCAAATAAACTCTGGCATATCGTCAATTCCTACGAGAAGGTGCAAAAGCGCCATTACAATACCTGTAAGCAATAATAATCCTGACGCAATTTGGTTGATTTTGTTCTCAATAAGAAGCGCAACTCCCAGCACAATATTCCCAGCCGTCCACGCCAAAAAGAGGGCTGCAAACATCGAATCGCTCACGACCCATATCCATTCGGCCTCTACCAAATTCTCCGCACCTTCACCGATTACTGGGAAACCCATCCCAAAAAAAAGAAAAACTATTGCAGTCATTCCTACAAAAATCATAGCGGCTATAGACGCGAGGGTACCTTCTGCCGTTGACCCATCTGCTTTAGACCATGCTAAAAGAGCAAAACCTGTTGTTAAGGAAGCTAAGACTATCGTTCCAACTACCGAGAATATACCAACGATCGTTCGTTTTTCCAGAATATTGGCCAGCTCCTCCGCAGTATTTTCAGAACTACCCACCAACGCCTCCCACCCAATAAAGAAAACTAAAAAAAACAAAACAGGGGCAACAATTAACATCCAACTACTTAAAGTTTTCGAGTTCATGGCATCTCCTCTATTTTTTAAATCCTCGATAAATTACCAAATCCATTTGGCCAGTATTCTAGAACGCAACAAAGAGAATTTGAATATAAAATTAGGCTCGATTTCTGATACTTTTGTTTGCTCAATCTAGTAATACGATTGCATCCTCTAGATGGTCGGCTGTAACGGATAGATACACTTGCGTAGTGTTCAGACTGGCATGCCCTAGTACCTCCTGTACTGCCTGATGTTCACGCCCTTCTCCATGAGCCTAGTAGCGAAATAGTGCCGAAAGTTATGGGTATGCAAATCTACTCCCACCTCTTCTGAGGTAAACGACATACTCATCTAGTGACTGAGCGAGGCCTAGTTTATCCGTGGTGTCAAATGGTAAGGTATTTTCACTGATGGTTTCCACCTTGAGGGGACGGTGTCTTAGGCCGCTAAACGAATGCGCCACGACACCAAGCCGGCTGGCTGGGGATATAGGATTCGAACCTATACTTACGGATTCAGAGTCCGCTGTCCTACCATTAGACGAATCCCCACCAACAAAAAAATTCTAGCAAACGAAATAGCACCGAACAAGGCTAAGCTTATCTGCTAATACTAGGGTAATCCTTGATCACATTACACGCAGAACATAGAATTCCTATGTCTAACGACTCCTAAATAGGAGGGAGTAATTTATGTATAAGATAGATCTTTCTGGAAAAAGTGCTGTTGTTTTTGGAATTGCTAATCAACGAAGCATTGCTTGGTCAATTGCCAAAATTCTTTCTGCTTCAGGTGCAAAAATAGTAGCAGCTTACCAAAATGAGAGAGTTAAAGATTCTGTGGAAAAACTTACCTCTCAATTGGAAGATGTTGTAACTGTGGAATGTGATGTAAGTGACGACGGAAACGTCGAATCAGCTTTCGAGACGGTAAGGGAAAATTGTGAAACACTCGACGTCGTAGTTCACTCGATCGCATTTGCTCAACGAGATGATCTTGGCGGAAGATTTGTAGATACCGATAGAGAAGGTTTTCGAGTTGCTCTAGATATAAGTGCATATTCTATGGTTTCAATTGCCAGAAACGCGGCCCCTTTGATGACTAACGGTGGTTCTATGATGGCAATGTCGTTTATGGCTGCCGAAAAGGTTTTCCCTGGTTATAACGTAATGAGCACGGCTAAGGCTGCTCTAGAAAATGAGATCCGCCAAATTGCCCATGATCTAGGACCGGATAATATTCGAGTAAACGCGATCTCCGCTGGGCCTCTTGACACTCTTTCTTCCAGGGTAATAAGCGGGTATAGAGATATGAAGAAAGCACACTCGGATAGAGCCCCTATGAAAAGAAATATCACTCATGATGAAGTTGCATCTACAGCTCTGTACCTGTGTAGTGACATGTCAAGCGGCGTTACAGGTGAAGTGATCCACGTCGACACCGGTTATCACGTGATGGGTATATAGAAAGGTCAACTCTTAATTCAAATGTATGAATCAATCTGGATAGAGACTGAGGAAAATAACAATTGTGAGTGGATGCCACTACAAGTCTATGAGGCACACCTAGCTCCTGTTCCGGTGACACTAGTGTATCTGGACGAACCAGACCGGAAGACCGGNGTATATGAAGTTACCGGATGGAGTAGTGAAGGTTCTGGATCGATATGCCCGGCACTTTATGCACCGGTATCTGATTCTGGTCAAGCCGTGGTACATCTAGTCTACGGTGGCGATTGGGGAATCAGGCTCAGACTGGAAAACTCCCAAGGGCCTTGGTCGACGGATTCCACCGACCAGCACGGAGAGCCTTATCTAATGCTAATAGATGGAAACGACATAATAAGGGAGTAATTGAAACGTTCCAACACTGATACAAATACCTGCATTACTTCGTTTCTGGAATTATTTGACCTCTAATCGAAGGAAAAAATAGCCCCGAAATACAAACGAGTATAAGACCTAAGATTGAATTAAACAGTAGCGCGTCCGCGGGTCCTATCCATTCCGATACAGCACCCACAACAAGTGATCCAATTGGGCCCGCCCCAATCGCCAAAGTAACTACACCTAGAGCCCTNCCTCTTATCTCTGGACGGGATACAAGAAGGACAATAGCCGACTGCATTGTGCCAAACCCACTCGTACCCACCCCAAGTATTAGCAATAACGGAAGCGAAACCAAATACCACGTTGACATCGAAAATATCGTAAGAGCCATCAAAGACAGGATTGAACCATAAAGAAAGAATCTGCCGTGGTAAAGTATTTTATTCCTTGATGCAATTAACGTTGATCCAACGAGAGCTCCCAAACCGTCGCTAGCCATTAATATTCCCATTAGCAGTGGTCCCACATGAAGAATATTTTTTGAAACAACAGTAACCATTTGCATGTACGGGAATAACAGCAAATTCATGAAAACCGTTATTACTATCACAGCAACGATGGCTTGATTAGAAAAAGCATATTTAAATCCCTCGGATAAGTTGTTAAATACTTCTCTTCCCAATTTTTTTCCATGTGAATTACCTGCATCTGAAGAAACTGAAGTAATTCCGGCTGATTCTGGAAGTTGATTGGGTCTTTTTGGTTGATTTACCTTAAGAAAAAGAAAACATCCAATCGCCATTACACTTGAAAGTAGTATGTAAGATCCTGCGACGCCAGTAAACGCTATCAATGCACCGGCAAGAGCAGGCCCAATCATCTTACTGATGTGCATTCCTACTGAATCCAGAGCAACACCGTTGGTTAAACCCTGAGGACCCATAATGTCCATAACAAGGGATCGTCTTGATGGCATGTCTAAAGACCAACCCAGACCTGGAATAACAATGGCTATATAGGCATACCAGTATTCCACAGTGCCAAAAGTGAGCAAAATACACATAATCACAGCAGAAATTAGGTTCAGAAACTGGGTCGCGGCAATCAGCAACTTTCGGTCCAACACATCAGCAAGATATCCCCCGAAAATGCCTAGAACCAGAAAAGGCACCATTCCAAAGAAGCCAACAAGGCCCACGCTGAATGCAGAATCTGTTTGTTCTAACACAAACCAAGACAAAGTAGTCATCTGCATCCATCTCGATACATACATTGCACTATTAGTTCCCCAAAGGAGCCTATAGTTGAGGCTATGAAATGCATCAAATGTGTGCAGTCGCCGTGGACTACCGTTATCTATTCTTGAAATATTTGACATGAATTCTTCTGCATATATTCTACATCCTTAACCGTAATAAATATGTAAGTATCACTTTCCAATATTTTTCAAAGTAATGGTCTAAGTTAATTACCAATTGAAGGTTAACGATGGGATTGCTAGACTCTGGCGGCAGGAAAATGAAAGAGGAGAATTCTAACCTTGAAAATCACGAACATTGAAACGTTCCAACTATCTTCAGACTTGGATATACCATTTGGCTGGTCCCAAGACTGGATTAAACGTCGAAGCGTGGGCATCGTGAAGATCACCACCGACGATGGATTAGTCGGTTGGGGAGAGGGATGCACCGGATCCTCGGGTCATCTAATCGACACGGAGCTGTCCCAGCTTCTGATCGGTGAAAACCCNATCAAACGACAGATGCTCTGGCAGAAAATGTTTCACGCACTGTATAACGCAAATCTGGCCGTGGGCATTGGTGGGTCAGCTATCAGTGCAATTGACACTGCTCTGTGGGATCTCACAGGGAAAATACTTGGAGTCCCGATAAGCGACCTACTTGGGGGAAGTCTCCGAGACAGGGTAGCTGTGTACGCTACAGGGCTTTATTACACNGAGGAAGAATTCCCACANAGATTGTTAGCTGAAGCCCAAAATTACGCAAATTCAGGTTTCTTAGGAATGAAAACCAAAGTTGGAGGTCTACCAATGGCCAAAGACATCGCCCGAGTCAAGGCGATAAGAAAAGAAATCGGACCAGATCTCANATTAATGATCGATGCGAACCAGGCCTACAACTCTTCATCGGCCATTACGATCGGAAATAAGTTGGCCGATCAAGACATTTTATGGTTTGAAGAGCCAGTAAACGCACANGATGTAGAGGGTTATCTACACGTAAAGTCAAACGTACCCATGGCAATATCTGGGGGTGAAAATTTACGTACGAGATATGAATTCCAAGATTTCCTCTCAAGACGAGCCTACGACATCGTGCAACCCGACGTNGTNAACGTTGGTGGAATTAGNGAAATGNGAAATGTATCAATGANTGCCAACACTATGGGAATCCAGGTAAATCCACATGTGTGGGGGTCCCCTATTATGATCTCTGCAAGCCTTCAGGTTATATCGACTATTCCACCTTGCCCTCCGAGTCATAATCCGGAACCATTTGTTCAAGAACCTGTGATGGAATACGATCAAACCCCTAGCGCCATTCGCGACGACTTATGCGAAACTGACTTCGATTTCGTTGACGGATATTTAACCGTTCCAGACGGACCAGGTCTTGGAATAGAAGTCGATGAGAAAAGCCTACGACGGTTAAGTATGTAACACTCAATTTGAATATGTAATATCTGGATCTGGCAAAAACTTAATGCAGACTGGCAGTGGTATCTGTATTTCAACACCAGTTAGGTTTATTAAACCAGTCGTAGAATCTCTTTCAAAAATAACGATATTATTGGAATTCTGGTTGGCTACAAAAATAAACCTTCCGTCAGGTGTCAAAGCAAAGTTTCGAGGTGTATTCCCGCCCGAAGGTATAGCGACTTTNAATGTTATTTTCCNGGATAANCTGTCAACAGCAAAAATGGCTATTGAGTCATGTCCCCTATTTGACCCGTAAACATATTTACCGTCGGGGCTGATATGAATATCAGCGCAAGTATTTTGACGAGACAATTCACTCGGTATTGTCGAAACTGTCTGTAGGTGAGTAAGAAATCCATCCGCCNTATTCATAAATGTAGAAATTGACGAATCAAGCTCATTTATACAATAGAGATAGCGTCCAGAAGGNTGCCAGCAAAAATGGCGCGGTCCAAACCCAGTGCCAGCCGANTTAACTCTCTTACGATCTGGCTCTATGACACCGTCAGGCATTTTTAGACCATAGCTGACAATCTTATCTATTCCTAGATCCGCGATAAATACTCTGTCCCCTTCATGGCTGTATGTAGCTGAATGAGCGTGAGGTTTGTCTTGTCTTACTGGATCTACACTAGATCCAGAATGTTGAATAACGCTACTAGNTTTCTGTAAATTACCGTCGTCCCCAACTAAAAAGGATGCCACGCTGCCATCTTCGTAGTTACTAACNACAGCTACAGTTCCATCTCTATTTAGCTCTATGTGACAAGGTCCCGCCCCACCTGTTTCTTCTACTCCCAGCAAGGCAGCCCCATCACTCTTCCCAATCTGATAAGAATAAACNAGCCCCTTAGATATTTCGCTAACCNCGAAGACATANGAACCGTTGGGATGAACGGTGAGAAATGAAGGGTTTTGTATCCCAGTGACTATACCTGATCCATCTATCGACATAGAATCTGGATCAAATCTGAGTCGGTAGATACCCAGACTATCGGTATAGGTGTATGTTCCCACAATTAGTTCAATTGGTTTCATACCACATTAACACGGNACTGCAAACACAATAATTAGTTAAAAACCTGTGGAAAAAGATAATTAACGCCATCACTTCGTGGTGGCGTTAATTATCTTTTAAATCGTAAAGAACCCGTCTAGAGCTAAATGNTATTTTTAGCTCTTCCCAATCCTNAATACGTTTGTNCCACAAGTAGGACAGGTCCCACGTGTTGCGGGCCGGCCATTCTTTAAAGTGGTCTGTTCTGGGTTCTTTATCTCACGCTTTGCTCTGCACTTTACACAGTACGCTTCCATACATCCCTCCTTGTGAGGACTAACTGATGAGACATATTAAACACAATCGCATATNTTATGCAAGCGAATTATACCATATATTGTGGATCATGCCGCAAGAGTGGATCACTACATGTTGTGGATTTACCAAACTAATCGCAGANATTTTANTCCGCNAAAGAAAATGTAAATGCTGCNAATNANCATTACATAACTAAATATGAAACATTTATGTAACAAGCAAGNAACATTAATTTAACAAGGCAGCAACACATAAGTAACACNCCTGTANTANACTCAAATGAGTGCGAATAGAACAGTGGTGAGCCAAAATTAAGTTTCACTACTAAATTTAAGACAAATAGGAGGAAAAATATGGACTCAGGACATACGGCCTGGTTACTGACGGCCACCGCTCTCGTGTTCTTTATGACGCCAGGACTGGCTTTCTTTTATGGGGGCCTTGTAAGAGCAAAGAACCTGGTAAACACTATGATGCTCAGTTTCATGTCAATTGCTGTTGTGAGCATCGTGTGGGTGCTTTGGGGCTACAGCCTCGCATTTGGTCCCGGTAACGCCTACATAGGCGATTTAAGCCTTTTAGGTTTATCAGGAGTCCCTTTCGTTTCGGGAGAAGGCGACGATGTTCCTGCGTTGGCNTTTGTTTCGTTTCAAATGATGTTTGCGATCATTACGCCGGCTTTAATAACGGGNGCATTTGCAGAGCGGTTCAAATTTAAAACATATCTTATTTTCCTTGTTCTATGGAGTACCCTCGTTTATTCTCCNATCACACACTGGGTGTGGGCAGAAGGAGGATGGCTCCTTGATCTGGGGGCACTCGATTTTGCAGGCGGAACGGTCATACACATCAATGCNGGAGCCGCCGCAGTTGCAGCCGCTCTTATTGTTGGAAAACGCAGGAATCCGGGCCTGCAACCCAACAACGTCCCTTACGTTGTGCTGGGTGCGGCCATACTCTGGTTCGGTTGGTTTGGTTTCAACGCAGGCTCAGCACTTGCAGCAAACGACAGCGCTGCTAATGCTTTTCTTGTCACTAACATCGCGGCGGCTGCATCAGCCCTCACTTGGGGACTAATATCCATGTGTAGGACTGGAAAGATGGGAGCCGTTGGGGTTGCCACCGGAGCAGTGGCGGGACTCGTTGCAATTACCCCTGCCGCAGGCGCAGTGGGAGTTCTCGGATCACTGGCAATTGGATTCGGCGCAGGATTACTCTGTTTCTTTGCGGTAGAACTTATCCACAAAACTGGTTTGGATGACGCACTTGATGTCTTCGCAGTTCACGGTATAGGTGGAATATGGGGGGCAATCGCGACAGGAATCTTCACCGTAAGCGTGATTACGGGTGGCACCGAAGGNCTAATTGAGGGAAACCCTGGTCAGGTGGGAATCCAAGCCGTTGGTGTAGTAGCTACACTAGTCTATTCCTTCGTAGTAAGTTTTATAATTCTTTTCATCCTAGACAAGATACCTGGACTCGGNCTTCGCGCAGACGAATCCGACGAAGATCTCGGCCTGGATCTGGCATCACATGGCGAACAAGCCACTGTCAGAGATGGNGCTGACTAAAGACAAAAAATCAGATGTGTTCCNAAGGTATACATGTATATNTTNGGAACACATCTAGCAAAAACAATCACATCAAAGAGGTGGGAAAATGCTAAAAATCGAAGCTATTTTCAGGCCTGAAAGGGTAAATGCGGTCAGCGACGCGTTGGTTGAAGAAGGAGTCACAGGATTCCATTACCAAAACGTCACAGGACAGGGTCGACAAGCAGGTATTGAAGTTCTAACCGGACGCGGAGGNACGACAGCCACAAGATCTGCTGTATCCAAAACATTACTCGTGACGGTGGTAGAAGATGACAAAAAAGACGCTGTAATAGAAGCCATCGTATCTGCAACGCGAAGTGGTGAAATAGGCGACGGGAAAATATTTGTAACTGCTGTATCTGACGCAATCNGGGTACGTACTGGTGAGTCGGGAGATTCGGCCATCTAGGCAGATATCACACAGTTTCATAAAAACCGACATCAGTGGTGAACATATGATGTCGGTTTTTTATACCTTCATTTAATCNAGGTTTCAAATCAACTGATATCATTGGCTGACTTATGCCTACAAATGTTCCACCACAATACAGAGATGCCGAACAACGTTTCCGTGATGCGTCAACTATCCAAGCAAAAATAGCTGCGTTACAGGAAATGTTACAGATAATGCCCAAGCATAAGGGCACTGACCACTTGAAAGCTCAGCTAAGATCTCGACTTTCTCGCTTGATGTCTGATTTGGAAACTTCTTCCGGTGGCAAAGGAGGAAGAACTGAACCTTTTTCATTACCTAAAGAGGGGGCTGGAAGAGTGACGTTGATTGGACCTACAAACGTCGGGAAATCCCAGGTATTAACCAGTTTAACCGGTGCAAGAACCAAAGTTGGGGCATACGAGTTGAGCACTCAAGAACCGGTTCCAGGAATGTATCCATATGGTGATATATACATACAGATGGTAGATACTCCGCCTATAACCAATCGAGCAACTCAAAGCCGACTCTACGGATTACTACGCACCAGTGATATTTTTGTGTTCGTTGCGGATCTAACCAANAATCCNATTNNTCAGACTGAAGAGTCATTTTCTGAACTTGCTGAATGGGGATTCAANCTCATTGGAACTAATCNCGGNACTATNGAAGANATTGATCCATACACATCAAANCCTACAATAATAATTTGCAATAAAGCTGANATACCCGGAGCACTGGATGAATTTGGANTCATGGAGGACAAATATNGCTCCAGATATCCAGTAATAATGTTCAGTGCCGAAGAAAATGTAGGTGGAGATGAATTAGGTACGGAAATATTCCAAGCTCTAAACATCATGAGGGTCTACCCGAAATCACCCAGGGAACGATTACAGGATTTCAGGAAACAGGATCCAATAGTCCTATCAGTGGGTAGCACCGTTGGAGAAGCAGCCCATGAAGTGCACAAAGATTTAAGTCGAAGTTTGAAGTTTGCTATTCTCTGGGGAGACTCAGGAAAATTCGAAGGTCAGAGAGTAGGCAGAAATCATGAGTTACGTGACGGCGATGTTATAGAAATCCACTCCTGAATTATAAAAATATCAATACTCTCCCAGAGCAGCCGAGACTTTTTCTGGCGACATTGGTAATTCCTCCATCCGCACCCCAACTGCATCATTTATAGCATTCGCAATTGCAGCCATTGGTGGCACTAAACAGGCTTCACCGACCCCCCGAAGTCCGAATGGATGACCAGGATTTGTCACCTCAACTAAAACCGTATCTATCATGGGGAGATCAAGAGAGACTGGCATTCGATAATCCAAAAATGAGCTATTTAACATTTTCCCTGATTCGTCAAAAACGTATTCTTCGTTAAGAGCCCATCCTATGCCCTGAACAGCCCCACCCTGCATCTGACCTTCAACATAGCTCGGATGAATAGCCTTGCCAACATCTTGAATTGAAGTGTAGCGAAGCACGTCAACCTTTCCGGTTTTCTTATCAACTTGAACATCAACGAGGTGTACGGCAAAGGCATTCCCAACACCCCCAGGATTAACCGTAGCCCTTCCTACGATCGGGCCACCGGTAGAGTTGAGTATAGAAGATAGTTCCTGAAAACTAATATTTAATGCTGAATCACTTTTATGAATGATACTCGAACCCTCATATTCAACGTCTTCAGCATCTACATCCCAAATTTTTGCAGCTCTCTGACACATTTGGTCGCGTATATCATAGGCAGCCTCAACACAAGCGGTGCCTGTTTTGAAAGTGACTCCGCTACCACCAGCACCTGAACTATATCCAATTGAATCAGTATCCCCTATCGAAGGCTGAATATCTTCTGACTCAAGACCCAGAACATCTGCAACCTGCATCGCCATAGCCGCCCGGCTACCCCCAACATCTGGAGATCCTTCAACCAATGAAACCGTCCCGTCTGCATTTACACTCGCGATGGCACTCGCCGGGCCACTGCCATTAAACCAAGCTCCCGCAGCTATTCCCCTTCCAATATTTTCCCCTTCTTTAGGGGCGGAGTAATGCGGATGGCTTTTTGCCGCTTCCAAAGTTTCAACGAACCCAATACGCCTGTAAATTGGTCCATTCGCGGGCTGCCGCGTCCCTTCTTTGGCAGCGTTATATAACCTGAATTCAACTGGATCTATCCCAAGTTTTTCAGCCAATTCATCAACCACTGTTTCCATAGCAAAAGCAGCTGCGGGTGAACCTGGGGCCCTATAAGCGGATGATTTCTGAACATTTGTTAGCACATCCAGACCCTCCACTAAAGCGTTAGGAATAACATAAGGGCCAAGCATGGTTCTGCTTCCCCCCGCAACAGGAGAGCCAGGAAAAGCTCCTGCTTCAAAAGTAAGCTTCGCCTTTACAGCTGTTAACTTGCCTTCCGGGGATGAACTAATTTTTATCTCTATATTGGTACCTGAAGTGGGGCCAGTCCCTTCGAATACATCCGCCCTGCTCATGGTTATCTTCACAGGTGCACCAGATTTCTTCGAAAGCACTGCAGCAACAGGCTCCAGATACACTCCACCTTGACCCTTACCCCCGAACCCTCCACCTATTTCCAGTGGTATAACTTTCACATCTCCAACGGGTATATCTAAAATAGCCGAGATATGGTCTCTGAATGCAAAAAGCTGCTGAGTACTACACCATACCGTCAGTTTCCCATCTTTGTTCCAAAAGGCTGTAGTCGCTTGGGGCTCTATGTAGCCCTGATGTACTGCCTTGGTTTTAAAAGATCTTTCCACAATGACTGCATCACTTTCACTAAAAGCAGCCTCTACATCACCTTCCTCTGACAATATTTTCAAAGCCAAGTTGCTGGGAGCCAGTGTTTCGTCCTCTCCCCATCCTCCAACACGAAATAATGCAGTGGATTGCGTCAAAAGTCGGTCATGAAGAACTGGGGCATCATCAGCTAGAGCATCAGCAGCAGTAAGTACAGCTGTAAGGACTTCATAATCCACCGTTATAAGTGATAAGGCTTCTTCTGCAACATGTGGATTTATAGCAGCGACGGCCGCCACCGCA
>NZSI01000060.1 GCA_002696685.1 Chloroflexota bacterium
AATGGAATGAATTCAGATTATAGTTTTCCGTCATCTACTCCGAAAATTAGTGTCCTAGTCCCAGTATACAATGATATCGATAGAGTAGGCCTTTGTATCGAAAAGCTACAAGCCATCGACTACCCAGCTAGTTGCTATGAGGTGATAATTATCGATAACGGTTCTACTGATGGAACATATGAGTACTTGCAACAGTTAATGGAGGGGATAGCGAGCGATACTTTTCGTTTACTTCAATGTCTAACGCCAGGGTCATATGCTGCTCGAAATAAAGGTTTGCAAGTCGCATCGGGCGAGTATGTTGCATTCACAGATTCTGATTGTTTGGTGTCGACAGAGTGGCTTACTAACTTACTAAGATGCGCGGCGCAGCAGCATGGCGATGTGATAGTCGCAGGAAAGGTCTCATTTTTCTCCGATGCCTCAAAGCAAACGCAGCAAAGTGCGTTGGATTTTGAAAATATGTTTTCAATGAAACAAGATCAAAATGCTAACAGTGGAAAGTGTATAACTGCCAATCTTTTTTGTTCGATGTCGCTTATAAAAAAGCACAAAGGTTTTAACGAAAAACTAAAGTCAGGTGGCGACGTTGAGTTCAGTCAGCGTGTAGTTAATTCTGGCGGAAAAATCATATATTCAGAAAAATCAGAAGTTTTTCATCCTTCCAGAAATAAATCGGAATTGTTGATAAAACGGAGGCGGGTTGTCGGAGGAACATGGGATGCTGAGCTCTCAAAAGCGGGTTTTAAGGAGAAACTGAGGTTTTGTGTAGGATTGGTAAAAATGTTTTTGGGGAGAACAAAAAAAACCTGTTTGCACTCAGGCTTGTCAATAAAACGAAAAATCAGCTTGGTTTGGCTTTTGTTATTAATTTTTCTTACAAGCTTAAGTGAATTCACAAAGCTTCAGTTAGGAAAAGAAGCGAATAGAGCTTAATTTACTTTCCTTAAATCTCTTCAAATTCACTATTGAGAAACCCAATGTCGCTTAAGAAAAAAGCCACCAAAGGTAGTATTTGGACATCGCTTACAAGAACAGGGATCAATGTTGTAGACTTCTTAGTTTATGCATATCTTGCTAGAGTTCTAACGCTAGAAGAATTTGGATTAGCTGGTTTCTGCTTTCTATTCATCGAATTCGCTAATACTCTTGTAAACGCTGGCGTTAACCAAAACCTCGTACAGCGTGATAAGTGGGAAGATAGATACGCAGCAAGTACTATGACATTCGTCGCCGGAATGGGATTGGTTGTAGTTATCGGTATTCTCGGTATCGGTGCTCCAATAGCTTATTACTCCTACTCAGAATTAGCCGCATGGGTCGTCGCGAGCTTAGCTCCTATTACCTTGGTTACCAGTTTGCAGGTAGTTGTGAGTGGCAAATTATTGAGAGAATTCAAGAATAAACAAATGGGTGTGGCTAAGTTTTGTGCAACACTTATATCCGCGACCACTATAGTCATTTTAGCAGAAATTGGTTATGGGCTTTGGGCGTTAATTATCGGAAAATTAGTAAATGCGGTTATTCAATATTTACTTCTAATTTATGTGGCAAAATTTAAGCCTTACTTCCATTTCAATAGAGATGACAATAAAGAGCTCATTCGATTTTGCCTTCCCTTGTTTGGTATGACCGTCATGAACTTTCTTCACAGAAAGGCGAGTAACTTGTTTACGGGTATTGTTTTAGGGCCTGCTAGCTTTGCTCTGTTGGCTGCTGCACATAAGGGCGCGACAGTTATAAACCAAGTTACCATGAGTTCGATAAATGCGATGGTCGTACCGAGTTTTTCAAGAGTTAAAGAGCGTGAAAAGCTAGGGGCGCTTTATATTAAAATGGTGACCATAACTGCTGTTATGGTATGCCCTATATTTATGGGACTAGCAGCAGTAGCAGACCNGTTTGTTGTGGTTGCTTTCGGTGATAAATTTGCGCCTAGTGCTACCTTCATGACAATATCAGCATTTTCCATTTTCCCGAGTGTGGTTGCTTGGTTTCTACCTAATCTACTCATTTCGAATGCAAAAACAGGCGATGCGTTTCGACTCACACTTTTAAACCTTTTTACAAATATAGGGGTCGCGGGAACTACAATATGGTTTGGCATCGAAGTTATGTTGACATGCATGGTAATTGGCGCATTTTTGTCTCTTCCTGTAAGGCTTTGGATTGTAAACAAACACGTGCAGATTGACTTTAAGTCGCTAACAAAGTCATTGTTACCGCCTTCAATATCGGCGCTACTTATGTTTTTCTTTTTGATGATGTTAAAAACACATCTTGAGGGGCAGTTTCAAAGTGATGTGCTTATCTTGTTGATACTTGTGTTCCTTGGTGCGCTTCTTTATCCATTATTTCTATTTGGTCTATTTTTTAGGTCGGCAAAACTACATACTTTAGAGTTAAAAGCCATGTTTTTAAAAGGCGAAGCCAAAAGGTAGGGTTTAACTTGAATGTTAGACAAATGATACTGTCAATATTTTTTACAAGTATTGCGATGAAGCATAAAATGCTTTTTTAATTTACATTATCTTTATGATAAATAAGTGAAAAATTTTATTGGTCTGTTTTTTGCTTGGGTGCTTATTCAAATTATAGGAGTTGTTGTATGAAATTTTTCACTGGTTTAGCATTTTTGGTGCTGTCATTAAATGCTAACGCGGCATTTATCACCTTTAATCAGTCAAACTTAAGCGGCCATGGTGCTCAGGCGACTAGCGGTGGTTTTAACGTTACTAACGGCGGTCTAAATCTTGAGGTTTTTGGTAACTATTGGGCGAGCTTGGCGCCAATTGATATCGCAATGCTTAAGGATAGTGTTTTATCATTCGATTTTATGACAACTAATGCTGGTGAAATTAATGGCATTGGGTTTGATAATGACGGCGAAATCAGAACAGGCGGCCTAGTTTTCAATTTTGGTGGTACGCAGAATTATGGTAATCAAGACTTTGCTCGCCCCCTATCTGCTAATGTCTGGTATAACATCACCATAGATTTTTCAGATTATGATTTAACTGGTTTCGATAGAATGCTTTTCATCGCGGACCAAGACCAAGCTGGCAGAAGCACGACGTCGAATTTCAGAAATCTATTAGTAACAACACCTTCGAACGTTGTTGATGTTCCCGCACCGGGAACTGCGTTAATGCTTGCTCTCGCACTAGTGGGTATTGGCTTCACCGCTCGACGAAAGCTTTAATCATTGCAACAGCTAAATTCTAAAACCACGCGAAAGCGTGGTTTTTTGTTTTTGTATTGTTGATATCTTCAACACAATCAAAATCGGCGGTTTTACATTAATATCCCAGCACTGGTAAATAAGGTGATTCTAAGCCAGTTATTCCACCGCTGGCTTTGTGTATTTCACTACGGAACAAACGTTTTATCAAAGCTACAAAATGTTTGTTATTGATTTTCGACTGTTAACTAAATAATATTTCTTTGAGCTGCTTTTTCTTACTTTTCAGTCCCAAAGCCAAGTCTATATCTAATAAAATTTCACTGTGCTTACTTTGCAAAAACTTTTCCTTCCACTCTTCATTAATGCCGTTTGACTGTTTCTTCGTAGCAGGCGATAAGGTCACGTTCTCTAACGGAAGGTCAACTTCCATGAAATCTGCTATTGCGCAAACTGTGTGAGGAAGTTTAGCTCTTGCTTCTTCGAACGTTATCTCTATGTATTTCAAACCAGTTGAGGCTAGCAAGTATTTCCATGAGGCATTGTGCAAGACAGTGCGCTTCAAACAAAAACAGATATCCTCCTCGTCGTATTTTACGTTTTCAGACATAGCTTGTTGACCTGCGATCCACACGCCAGTTTGGCGTGCTATCGATAAAGAGATAGCCTGATTTAAAATATCTCGGCGCGTCAGCATAACGAAGTGGGGATTATCCAATGATTGAGCAAACTCTCTCAAACCTCCAAATTGCTGTAAGTGAGAGAAATGCGCTTTTATAGAAAATATGCCGTTAGAAGAGGTACGTTTAGTTTTAAGTGTATCCAGCACGTTTTTTACGCCTTTCACATTTAACACTTCCTCCCATCTCGCTAAATTTGTAGGGTTCGCATATTCTAACGGAAAGCCAAAGTGGTTGGTTTGGTGCAGTGCATGACCTAGAAAGTGACTACCTGAACGAGGTGTAGATGCAATCACTAGTGTTTTCTTTACTGAAGTACATTCTTTAAAATTATGAATTTCGTTGAACTGGTCTTCGTACAGGTGTTGTTCCATAACTATTGCCCCAGGTCTTGCTCAATTAGTCTGTTTGTACTTATCGAAAGGAAAGCTACTGAGTAAGTCAGTCTGTTTTGCCCTCAGATTTGGGATAGGTGATGTTTCTAATTCCATACACTCTTCAATTGATGTGCCAACAGCAAATTCTGTTCTTCCGGTTCCCTCGTAGTAATCGTGGTATTTAAAAATGTTTTCACCACTACCTGAACTGTAATAAACCGCAGGGATTCCATACGCTTCAGCCAGAATTAAGCCGTGTAAACTACTTGCTATCACTTTTTTAGCCTTCGTCAATCTACCTAAAAAATTCCCAGGAAGCTGCCTAGGTGACACCAGCTGGTTTTTGTACTCGGAATATATCGATAAATCATCATTAAGCTGCGGAACAATAAGAACGTCTTGAGTGTCGCCCGCGTAGACAGTGTTTAACTGAGCTTTTGGGTAAATAAGAGGCGCTAAAATTCCTGGATCACCGAATATTTCAGGCACTGTGATTCCCTTTTTCTCAAGGTAATCCTTTGTGCGAGGCCCGCGTACTGAGCGGACGTCAAGGGATGAAAACACGTGCTTTTCCGGCGATATTTTGCCATTTCGTCCAGTTCCCCAAACGGTGTCACCATCGTTTGCGAAGTGTAATACGGAGCCAATAGAGAGAATTTTACCGGAAGAGATATCGAGCGGGTGTAGGTCTTTCAAATTGAGTACAAAGTTTACCGTTTCAAACGCGAGGTAATCGCCGATATTGGGAAGTCCGCTCTTGGGATTCCAAAAATAGTTTTTGGTTTGCTGGTGTAATGCCTGTTTAACTTTAGATGGCGTTTCTTGAGAAATTTCTTGTTTAGACTTGAAAAGTTTGTTGAACACGAATTGTACTCTTTTAGTAATAGTGATATGTCAAATAAGTAAACTGCCCAGGTAAATTAAACGCATTGAAAATTGACAGTTACTTTTCAATGCGTTGTTTCACTGAACTAAAGCAAGTTCTATGCTAGAAAACCTGCGTAACGATAAGATGAACGATAAATAGAAGGACTTAATTAATGTCATTAGTAATTTGAACGAGATGTCAGAGTAACGTTAGAAAATGTAACTTTTATGTCGTTATTTTTCTGGCTTACGTCATCATAGTCCAAAACAAAGACAAGATAGTTTATGTCGCCCTTTACAAAATTTCCAAGTGGGAATGTTATCTGGCTGCTTGATTGAGAAAAGTACTTTAAAGCATTTATTCCCCAGTTTTGTGTACCAAAAAAGCGAATAACTCTTTTGCTGCTAATATCGTTATCTGTTTCAAAGCCAAGTCCAATAATTTCTGGGTTACCTCCGCCTTCAATCAGTAAAGTAGCTGTCAATTCGGTACTTTTAACGACATTAAAATCAATGGGGATCTTAACCCAACTGTTACCTGCTATTGCTATGCTATCGCTATCAACAATAGTCGTTTCACCATAATCATGCTGTTTTGCAAATGGCGTAATTGAAACATTGTCAGTGTTTAACTTCCAATAATTAGGATCAACAGCATTCGCCTGCTCTAAATCTAATGGTTCAAAAGATTCGTCACTTGAGTGCTTTGAAAAATTAGGAATTGGCGTAACCATTTCTCTATCCATTGCGGATTGGCCAGCCTGAATAAGTGACTCTACATACGCTAGATTATCAGATTTAGGGTGCTCAATTAGTTGAGCTAAATTAAATTCATATCTTGCGCCCGTTACTTCATGGTTGAAACAAATGTCGTTAGTACTGGTGTTCTTAAAGTACTTTTCAGTATCAAAAATGCAGTAACCTACAGAGTATCCAGTGTTATCTGTCAAGATGATGTTGTTTTGTGATTCTATCCAAAACGTTGTATCACTATTAACTTTTGAGGCTGCGATACCGTTACGATCAACATCAATTACATTTTCAAAAATATACGTTTTACCAGCAGGACGAGCGATTAGCCCGCCAGCTTTAATTGCGGTCCACTCTTTGCCCGTTTCATCGCCTAGGTTGTGAATGTGGTTATGAAAAATATAACTTGGGCCTAGCATATTTGGGGCAATGCTGATTCCAGCATATCCTTGCTCCATTTCGTTTCCATACACCAAGACATTTTGTTGACCGCCATCTATTTCTATCAGGTCATCATTAGCATAGGCCAAATAATTATTATAAATAGCCGAGTTTCTTACGAATCCTCCGCGTCTTTCAAAATTCTTTCGACCTTCTATAACATCATTAAATCTATGGTTTGGGGCACCATAGAAGCGATTGTTTCTAACAATAAACTCGCCTCTGTAAGCATCGCTATCATGATATGCCCATACTTGAAGTGCGTTTGCACCTTTTGGGTGCCCAACTTGCCAGCTATTGGCACCTAAGTTTGGGCTGTGCACTTCGCACTCTTCAATCACAGCAATACCGCTTCGCTCTAAATAGATGCCAGAGTCGTAGTTGATAGGAGAGTTCGTTGTTGGGCTTGCATAGGCTAATCCATCGCGAATATCTACTGCTTCACGACCGAATTCTGATACATTGCAGCCTTTAATCCATATATGGTGCGCTTTTTTCGCAAAAATGCCGTAGCGCTGGCCGCCCTTTATCGTCAAGTTCTCAAGCATAACATATGATTGCGCACCAATATTCACAGCGGCCAGATCATCACTAGAAGCCTCTATAACTTGACCGTCTCCAATGATTTTTGCATATCCATCAGCACTACCGCTTATATTAAGTGCCTCTAGATCCAGTTGACCTCCTGAGTAAATATCAGATAAGTAGTAAATTTTTTCTGGATCAATTGGCGGTGAATTTGGTTTAGTTTTGGTCTGAAAAACATGCTCTTGTTGTTCACCATTTTGGTCGGTAATTCGAACTTCAATATGGTAGGTCGTGTCTGCATTTAGGTACACAATGCTGCCAGCGAAAGAACCGTAAACTGGTTCCCATGATAAGTTCAAGCCTTTCTGCCAGCGCATTTCATCGTCTGCTCTGAAACGAACAGTAGCGGTGCTAGTTTCGTCTTGCCCGTAGATAACTATTCCGATGGAGTTAATTAAGGGAGTAACGGAGTCCTCGAAACCCGCTGCTGAGGCTTTGAAAACAATAGAAGGATCTAATCCTGCGGCAATTGCTGATTCGTAAACTTCATTTTCAGCTAATTCTGAATGTATGGAAATGAGTTTCATCCATTTTGCTGTATCGATAGGGTAGAGTGAAAATAGCGCGGTAGACTCTTCTGTAGTAATCGATTGCAAACGCGACTTTATCTCGTCGCTATTAGTTGAAGGAGTAATATCCAAAACTTTTTTGGTAAATAACTCGGCAATCTCGTTGCGATATAGCTTTATGTGACGTTTAGCTTTTTTTGAACCGTCATATTTAAGTAGGAGATCATTGATATTGTCTGGTTGAGCGTTGTTAGCCAGCAAATAAGTGTTTAACTTTTCGCCTGGTTGAACGGCATATGTTGTGGCTTCGCGTTTATGAGAACTGCTCGTGCATGAAACGATTAAGAATGCGCTAGCGAATATTAGCCAAATGGAACCCGCAGAAATTCGAAAATTCATGTTACGTCCTTAAAAAATGGTAGAGAAATGATAAGTGAAAAGAAGGACTACAAGTAAAAGGGTAGTGATATCTGGTATACGTCGCAAGTATTGGGTAAAGATCTTTAGCGAATTGAGGTTCATAAAAAGCAATCATTGAATAGGATACTGAGAGTTGTGAAAAAGCGGAACTTAAATTGCTTAAGTTAAATTTAAAAAGTTTACACTTTGTGTATTTTTTATCTTGAAGTGAGCCTAGCAGCGTTTAAATCAGTAAAACCATGCGCCGCAATGATGAAAGGCACAATTAAATGGACATTGTATGAAGAAAAAAGTAGCAGTTATCCACCCCGAAGCTGGGTTTTCGTCGAGCGGTGGATCGCAATTAAGTGCTTATGAGATGGCAGAGCACCTCGCAAAGTTTTTTGATGTTAAGTTATTAAGCTCATCCAAGTGTAGTGAGTTCAGCGTTGTAATTCCTTGTATTCCAAGGGGAAAAGTAAAAAAAGCACAGCGAAATAAAATAGTAGATTGGTTTTTAACTAGATTTGTGTCCAACCCTTCCTTACTCATTGAATCTATTACAAGTTTTTTGACTTACACCCCTTATTTAATTTTTAAGCGGTGTGACGTTATTTATCCCAACAATGATTATGGTGGGCTTGCAGTTGCAGTAGTTATAAGAAAGCTGTTCAAAACACCTATCCTCTACACCGAAAGGGCTGGAATGGTTTCGAATGGTAAGGTCTTACGTCGCAACTTGAAATTTAAACCTGACTGCTTAGTTGTATTTAATGAAGAAACGAAAGCTTATGTACATTCAATTGCTCCTAAACAAAGGGTTGAGATAATCCCAAACGGTGTGAATTTAGGTAAATTTAGCCCAGAAGGCGAGAAATTTGACCACGGTTTAAATGGAAAAATCGCTCTTACTGTAGGTGCGTTGAACAAGCAAAATCACAAACGTATCGACTTGGCTATTGAGGCTGTAAGTCAATTAAACGATGTTTCTTTATTAATTTGTGGTGACGGTCCTGATGTTCAATTTTTTGCAGACCTTTGTGAGGAAAAGCTAGGAAAGGGACGCTTTAAAATAGTAAAGGTTGATTTTGCAGATATTCCCAAGGTGTACAGGTCTGCTGATGTATTTACACTACCTTCAGTCGATGAGCCATTTGGTAGGGTTTACTTAGAAGCAATGGCGAGCGGGCTTCCAGTTGTTGCTACTGATGATGCTATGAGAAGAGTCTTAATAGGACACGCTGGACTGGTTTGTGATGTTACTAACCCGAATGAATACGCCACAGCCCTAGTCTCTGCACTAGAAAAGGAATGGAATAACGCGCCAATTGAACAATCTTTGGATTTTAGCTGGGAAACAGTAGCGCAACGTTACGCGGAAGTAATTGAGAGCCTTATCCCCAAATAACTGCAATAAATAAAACACACTACATATTTTCACCTAAATAGGACTCAGCTTTGAGAGATAACAGGATTGATTTAATACGTGGTTTTGCAATGGTGACCATCTGCGTAAATCACATAACTTGGATGTTGGGTAAAGTAGAAAGTGTCAGTCTAAAAATACCGACTCTGACTCATTATGGTTACTCTTCAGCGGCGGAAATATTCTTTTTTATGTCGGGTTACATGGTTGGAATGGTTTATTTAAACAAATTTGATACTCGAGCTAAGCTATTGAGCCGGGCGTTCCATCTTTACAAAGTAAATATCACTCTATTCATATCATTAGTTCTTATTAGTTTAGCAACTCCTAATGAACATTTTTTAGCGTTGACAGACTTAGATTATTGGGTTGATAACATCCCAATTGCGTTAGTCCAATACATGAGCCTCTTTTATGGGCCAATGTTTACAAATTTACTTTTCACTTATGTTCTACTCTTAATAATTGCTATTCCTTTCACCAAGCTCCTTCAAAAGAGTGCGATGACATTTATTCTGGCAATTACAGGGCTTTACATCTTCTCGCAATATTTTCCCATGATGAAACTAACTAACGTAGCTACATCTGATGGAAAGTGGAGCTTTAATCTTTTCTCTTATCAATTTCTATTTATGCTAGGGCTCTTTGCCGGAGACCGAAAAATAATTAATCGAGTGTTTGAGAGAATCGATAGAAACACAGTGCTATGGAGTGCGCTGTCTGTGGGGACTCTAGTCGGGTTCTACGCTATTAAACGCTATGACCTGCTTGGCTTAAAAGGGCAGTGGTGGATCGCGAAGGAGACTTTAGGGCCAGTTAGAATTTTACATTTCTTTGTCGTGATAACAGTACTGATGAGCTTGTTGTCTGTATTTAAAAAGGTGCTAAACATCTGGCCAATTACAGTTATTGCCCTAATAGGAAGGCAGTCGTTAACTGCATTCTACGTTAGTGTTGTGAGCTGCTACATCGCACTTGCTATATGGATCTCAAACTCTGTGTCCGTCCGGTAATCCCCACATTCAATTCATAAATTAGCTACGGCATGGTGTTCTCTTTTTGTTAAGGAGAATGACCATGCCGCAATATCAACGAAGAGAAGTGCAAGACTGGCTCAATTTATTCGAGCAGCAAAAGCAAAGCGGGCTCACCGCAGTGGCGTTTTGTCGCCAACAGCAGATTAATGTTCAAACTTACTACACCAGGCGTCGTGATATTCGGTTACAGCGAACAAGCAACAAGTTTGTTCAGGTGAAACGTGAAGTCACGAAGGTTGAATCCTACACCGAAGCAATGGGTGGCGAACTTCTCCTGCAACTTGGAAATGCTCAACTTAGCGTGCCAATCAATATTAACCCTCACTGGGTTGCTACCGTGATGAAGGCATTGTCCGAATGAAGATGTTCGTAGAGCCTGCTGACATTTACCTGTACATGGATATCGTCGATTTCCGCAAATCGATAAATGGCTTAATTGTCGTTGTTGAGCAGGATATGAACCTGAATCCGTTTCGCGATGCACTGTTCGTCTTCCGCAACAAAAAGCGCGATAAGGTCAAAATACTCTATTGGGATAAAACGGGCTTCGCTCTCTGGTATAAACGCCTCGAG
>NZSI01000061.1 GCA_002696685.1 Chloroflexota bacterium
AGGATATGATCTTGTTTATACTCCGAATATTGGTAGAGCCAATTTATGGCAGACAAGTGGTCATCTAGATTTCTTTAAAGAGAATATGTTTGCGCCTTCTGAAACGGATGGGCAGGACTATTATCTTAAGCCAATGAATTGTCCGTTCCACATAATGTATTACAAGTCGGACTTGAGAAGTTATCGCCAGCTTCCAATGAGGGTTGGTGAGCTCGGTACAGTATATAGATATGAAAGAGGTGGAACTTTACACGGCATGTTGAGGGTCCGTGGACTTACTCAAGATGACGCTCACATATTTTGTACTTCGGGCCAGATAGAGGCTGAAATCGACGGTGTTTTAGACCTCACATTTGATTTACTTGGAGCATTTGGATTTGATAATTTCGCACTGAGCCTTTCCACACGGCCGGAAAAGGCAGTTGGGTCAGACGAGCAATGGGATTTAGCTGAAAAATCACTCAAGAATACTCTGGATGCTCGTGGCTTGGAGTTTGAAGTGGAGGAGGGAGGAGGAGCGTTTTATGGACCCAAGATCGATATACATATTCGGGATGCTATTGGCAGATCATGGCAATGTACAACTGTTCAGTTCGACTTCAATTTGCCGCAACGCTTTGGGCTCTCATACATCGGTGAAGATGGTGCAGAACATCAGCCTTTCATGGTTCACCGGGCCATATTCGGTTCACTAGAGAGGTTTATGGGAATTCTAATAGAGCATTATGGGGGGGCATTTCCTGTGTGGCTGGCTCCAGTTCAGGCGACAATAATTCCTATTTCAGATCGACATTTAGAATATGCTCNATCAGTAAACGATAGATTATTAGCTGCTGGGATACGTGTAGAGACAAATGACGGAAATGAACGAATGAATGCTAAAATTAGAGAAGCTCAACTCCAGAAAATCCCCTATATGCTTATAGTAGGAGATAGAGAAATAGAAGCTGACGCGGTGGGTGCGCGCTTAAGATCTGGTGAAGACCTCGGGGCACTATCTCTTCCGGATATTATTAACAGGATACATAGTGAATCTGAAAATAAGGTTCTCTAGTATTAAAGATAAGGGATCTGTTGAAGTAGCTATGCCTGTGTGCTATATTCAGTGTGGTCCAGTGACTANACTGGGCTTTTTATATTTATGGAAATTGGAGGAAAACAATACCTAAAAATTATAGGGTGAATGANCGTATACGTGTTCCTTCAGTNCTTCTCATTGATGATAAGGGAAANCAGCTTGGCGAGATGCCCACGCCTGACGCGTTGAATTTAGCAACTGAAAAAGGATTGGATTTGGTGGAAGTAGCGCCTGCTGCTAACCCTCCAGTATGTAGGTTGCTGAACTACGGGAAATTTCGGTATGAAGCGACTAGAAAAGAGAGACTGGCGAGGAAGTCCAATAAATCCAAGACTAGTAACCAAGTCAGGGAAGTTCGTATGAAAACTAGGATTGGTGTGCATGATCGACTTTCCAAAACTAGGATGGTCAAAAGGCTACTCTCGCAGGGTTCCAAAGTGAAAGTGTCTGTTATGTTCAGGGGAAGAGAAATGCAACATCCGCAAATTGGGATGGAGCTTTTGAAGAATGTTGCGGATGACCTTCAGGAAGACGCTATGTTAGATAAGGCTCCAGGCTTCGAGGGAAGATCCCTTACTATGATTCTAGCGCCAAGCGCCGCTTTGAAGAAACAGATTTTAAATAAGGATAAAGAACGTGCCAAAGCTTAAAACCCATAAGGGCGCTAAGAGACGGTTTAAAGTTACTGGATCAGGTAAACTAGTTCGGATGAAGGGACTGAGGAGTCATCTTAGAAGGAAGAAACCTAAAAAAGTAAAGAGGCTNTATNCGGCTAAGCTTCCTGTAAGTGAAGCTGATGTGCCAAGACTTAAAAAACTGCTACCTTATATCCATTAGAACAGTAGTAGATTTGTAGAATTAGGAGTAGGAGAGGACGTGACCAGAGTAAAAACTGGCGTTACACGGCGCCGAAGGCATAAAAAAATACTTGGAATGACAAAAGGTCATCAAGGGGTTAGACACAGGTTATATAGACGAGCCCACGAATCCCTGATACATGCAGGGCAATATTCGTTCGATCACCGTAAGAAGAAGAAAGGTGATATGAGGCGANTGTGGAATATAAGAATCAATGCGGGAGCTCGTGCTAACGGTGTTACATACAGTAAGCTTATACACGGATTAAGGCTTGCCGGGATTGAGATAAACAGGAAAATGCTTGCTGAGCTAGCAGTTGCAGATGAAAGTGCTTTTGCTGAGATTGTGGCCCAGGCCCAGGCTTCATTAGAGGGTGAAGCGGCTTAGGAACTATAAGCTCAGCTGATACACAAATAGGACCCAGGTTTTGTCCAAAACCTGGGTCCTATTTGTGTATCAGCTTTTTCAAGTCACGTGCGAGTGCATTTGGGTCGATTGGACTTGTGTGGACCACTTTCGCTTTTCCTAGGCTGTCAAGTATGTATACCGGAGAAGTGTGTATGACCTTATATTTGCGACTAAAGGCGGTTTCCAGGGAATTTTTTACCGACTGATCCAATTGAGGGTTTACAAAGTAGGACGTCCATATTGGTTGGACTAATTCTTCTGGNCCGGTGATGTANGACCAGTTGTCTCCAAGGTCCCATTTCGCAAGATAATTTTGCACCTCCGTAAGGGTATCTCCGCTTGGGTCCACTGTAACAACTACTACAATGACTTCGTTAGGGTCTTCGAGTAAGTTAAGGGCCCTCTTAATAGATGAAGTTACTATAGGACAAACATCAGTACATTTTGTAAAAAGAAAGGTTAGGAGGGCAGCGTCACCCTCGTGGTTAAGATTAGATATGACGCGTCCCTTATGATCAAGGGCAGAGAAATCTCTTGATTCATGGTTTGATAGGAAAGTTCCTTCATATTCAGATACTTTAGGGTCATTGCATCCTGAATATGACAGGATCATGAGTAAAATGAATAGCAGAAAAAAGATTCTGGCCAAACACTTGTATGCAGTTGGCACAGTCGTTAACGTCTCTGTATGTTAAAAAAGGCTATTTTTCAGTTCTTCTTTCCAAAAGAAAAGATATTGCAGGCGTAAGGATGAGTAGAGCTAAACCAATTCCAATAACTCCATAGGCCCCTAGGCTTGAGTTGTGATGNACTTGATAAAATATGTATCCCAAGCCAANNGCAAACGCTGCTATTATTATAAAAGAAACCAGCGGCACCACGGCGGATAGAGCAACCTTATTCAATTTCTTTGTCTCCTGATACTAGTCTGCAATTTTCCGATAATAGTATAAGTTAATTTGCCCCCCGATTATACTCCTTTTTATCATTTTTGGAGCCTTCGTTAAACCAACGTAAGAAGGCAGTTATTATGAGAGTGAGGAATAAGAAACCACTTCCCACTTTCATAATTATTCCTCCGAGTTGTTGATCGACTAAAGCGCTAATTCCAAAAAGTTTGGGGGTGCCTAGATAATGGTCATAAATAGGCTCGGGAGCAAATGTGACAATGCCAAAGACAATAATCTGAGCCAATGACATGACAAACAGGTAAATAATTTGCAAAGGATAAGACAGTCGAGGCGTAGCGGTTGAATTGCTACACAATGGCCACCACATCACAATGGAGGCGACCAAAAATAGGACATGCTCAAAAATGTGAATCGAGTGATGTGTTACAGACAATCCATAGAGTGTTGGGAGGTGCCAGATGGAAAATATCACGTTGAAAATGACTACGGCTGATATGGGATGAAACGTGATTCTTGCTAATTGACCAACACGGGTTCTTTTAAATAGCGGTGATATTAACCAGTCAGGGATGCCCAAGATAAGTAGTGGTGGAGAGACAAGAGTAAGCAAGACGTGTTGCACCATGTGNGCACTGAACATGTAGTCATCACTCAGAGCGTGTAAGGGTGAAAGCAAAGCTAAGAATATAACGAAAACGCCCAATGAAAATAATAGTGTTTGCCCGGGATCCACCGTTTGTGAGAGATTAAACCTTTTTCTTACAGGTCCAACTCCGATTAAATATCCGCCCTGCAGGATAAATAGGCCAATTAAGGCGTCTGGATGACCATGCCAGTGAAGTAAGACGGAAGTCGCAAGGTCACTCATGGGTTTTAGAAAGTATCCTTGTGGTGGGTGCTTTCAATTAAACTAGATTTGCGGACGGCGTAACCGNTTTAGTGCTGTTATAACCATACCTGAAACAGAAATATAAGGGCGAATATAACAGAGGTTGCCAGNACAAAACCTCCGACAAATAAAAGACTGAATAGCTTATGGTCAAACTTTAAGTGCATGTAGTACATNGCAACGAGCGTAAATTTCCCGGCAGACAGCACAAACAAGATTGGTATAATCCAGTAGCTCAGCCATGTCAGATAGAATATCCCTACTTCAATAGCTGTGACTACTGAAAGAATCATAGCGATTTTGAAATACATGCCCGCCGTAGGATGTCCGGTGTGNGCTTCTNAAGGATTTATCTCCTGACTCATTTGATCTCCATTAAGTTTAGCTTCTAGAAACCCTCAAATACCCCAAACAGATAAACAACAGTGAAAATCACGATCCAGACGACGTCGACGAAGTGCCAATAAAGAGCAGCTAGATCGACATCTAAATTTTTCTCTCTAGTTATAACCCCCTTCTTGAAAGACAGGAAGAAAATTGAGAGTAGCCAAATTACCCCAAGAGTAACGTGGGCTCCATGAAATCCGGTCAAAGTAAAAAATGTGGTGCCGAATAAATTTGTCTGTGGTTTTAAACCGTATTCTTCATCTACGTGGTGGTCAGCCTTGAGAAGTCCGTTTTGATCCAGACACTCCTTCTGGTAAAAGTAGTCTTGACCAGCCTTTATGTTCTTCTCGTCATGAATTTTCTCCGCGATCTCACTACATTCAAAGTGTATGTGGTTATTAGAGAAACTACTGAATTCATATACTTGAAAACCAATGAATGTGGACCCCATGATGGCAGTAGATACCATCCAGATTCGAAAAGCCTTCATGTTTCCACGATTCAAAGCAGAATAGGCCAAGACCATGCTCATACTACTCATCAAGAGTACAAAGGTGCTTACGGAGGTTACGGGTATATCGAATACATCTATCGGTAATGGACCCGAAAGGCTTTTGCCCTGATATACGAGATAGGTAGCGATGAGGGAGCCGAAAAACATACAATCTGAACCTAGGAATGCCCACATGAGCATTTTTCGATGGTTTAGACCAGTTGAAGTAGCTTCGTGCTCGCCATGATCTTCTGTCGCTGTGTGTTCCTGTGCCAATTGACCAGACTCCCTTAGTGGGTCGACTCTTCGTCGGGATCATTAACTGGTTCTAAAGACCAAGCGTAAACCCCCACGAAGCCTATAAAAGTTCCTATGATAGCGATAGCCCAGGGAACGAACAATTGGTTAAAAACAACACCATATGCGGCGATAAATAACCCAAGAGCCGTTACGAAGGGCCAGTATGAAGGTTGAGGGAGATGGATACTGTGTTCTTCATCACCTGATCCACCTGCAACAGGAATCTCTTTAAAGTTTCCACCCTGCTTGGTATTCCACCAATCGTCTAGAGATCTGACCACAGGTATCTCCTTAAAATTATATTCTGGAGGTGGAGAAGGTATTGACCACTCTAAAGTTCTCCCGTCCCAAGGATCTCCGGGAGCCTCCGGCCCACTCTTCCAACTTTTCACCATGTTCAGTATGAACACTACGAACCCAGCAATGAGTATAAAGACCCCCAAGGTTGACACAAGATTCCANAGGTCCCATCCCATTCCCTCGGTATATGTGTAAATACGCCTGGGCATTCCGTCCATACCCACAAAGTGCATAGGGAAGAACGTAACATTTTGCCCTATCATCATCAGCCAGAAATGAAGCATTCCCATTTTNTCATTAAACATCTTTCCTGAAAATTTGGGGAACCAATAATAGATCCCGGAAGTCAACGCCATAATTGCTCCACCAAACAGTACATAATGCAGGTGTGCCGGTATAAAATACGTATCCTGCTGCTGGGCGTCTGAGGCAGATACGGCGTGCATTACACCGCTAATTCCTCCTATGAGGAACATAGCTATGAATCCCAATGAAAACGCCATTGGAGTTGTAATCCTAATAGACCCACCCCAGATAGTTCCTATCCAGTTGAAAACTTTAATTCCAGTTGGAACGGCTATGAGCATAGTCGTTATGGTGAACACAGCATTTGCTAGTGGCCCTAAGCCTACTGTAAACATGTGGTGGCTCCAAACCATCCATCCCATGACAGCAATGATTATTCCGGCTAAAACGACGGTTGTATATCCAAACAATGGCTTTCTTGAAAAAACTGGTAGTACCTCAGACACAATCCCCATGCCTGGTAGTATCAATATATATACCTCTGGATGGCCAAAAACCCAGAACAAGTGCTGCCAAAGTACGACACTTCCTCCTCTTGATACATTAAAGAAGTTGAAACCAAAATAGCGGTCAAAAGTTAGTTCTATCAACGCAACCGTGATCACTGGAAAGGCTAGTATGAGCAAAATAGCAGTGATGAACGTCATCCATGTGAATAGGGGGAGCCTCATCATNGTCATTCCTGGAGCGCGCATATTTATTATAGTGACTATGAAGTTGAATGATGCAGCCAATGAAGCGATTCCAAGAACTTGGAGGCTTATTATCCAGAAATCGATTCCTTTTCCTGGNTTTTGGTCTATGGATGTTAGTGGGGCGTATCCAAACCAGCCCGCGTCTGTTGCTCCTCCGATCCAGCTCAATTTTAGCATTAATGCACCGGCGAGAAAGACCCAGTAGCTGAACGCATTCAGTCTTGGAAATGCAACATCTCGGGCTCCTATCTGTAATGGGATAATGAAGTTAAAAAATGCAGCTCCGAGTGGCATTATAGCCAGGAATATCATCGTTGTTCCATGCATTGTAAAAAGTTGGTTAAACACAGCAGCGCTGACTATGTCTAGCTCAGGCTGAGACAACTGTATACGCATCAGGGTTGCCTCNATACCGCCTGATATGAACATAATGAAGGCAGTCACACCGTAAAGCACCCCAATTTTTTTGTGGTCTATGGTGGTTAGCCAATTCCACAAGCCAGTGGGATGTACTGGTCTTGGTATAGCTATTGGTAGTGTGCTCACTTAAGCGCCTCCGGGTTTAGGAAAATTGTCATGTATAAATACACTAACTCACTTAAGACTAGTTAAATATGCGACAAGTGCAGATATCTGTCGCTCTGTTAGAGATTTGTCAGGATCCGTATATACAGCGGCTTGACTAAACATTATGTTGCCAGGCTTAATTTCAGAGGGGTTCTCAAGCCATTTGCGTAGATTCTCTTGGAGGTATGCATCATTCACGTTGCCTGCACCATCAGAGCTATCCATCATTCCCGCCGCCAGATGTCTTCTAGATGCAAGATGGGCTAGATTGGGCCCCACTCGGCCTTTTGAACCTGATTTGGCGACAGTTTTTAAAGAATGGCAACCTGAGCAACCCGCACTCTTGAAGACCCCAGCACCCTCAAGTGCCAGTGGATCTCCAGACTCCACAGCCGGAGCGATTTGATCAGAAAGCCACTTATCAAACTCAGGAGGTGAGACTGCAACGACCTTGAACTTCATGTTCGCATGNGACGTGCCACAATATTCAGCACACTGACCGAAGAATTCACCCGGTNCGTCAGCCTGGAACCACATGTAATTTCCTTCCGAAGGAACCATATCGACCTTCCCGGCCAGTTTAGGGACCCAAAAGCTGTGAATAACGTCTACTGATTCCAGGTTTATCCTGACTGGAATCCCGACAGGTATATACACCTCATTAGCTGTTATTACTTCATTTTCAGGGTCATTTGGTGACGGATACCTGAACTCAAACCACCACTGGTGGCCGATGGCTTCTAAAGTTACAGTTTTATCACTGTCCTTTGGTACGTCGGCTGAATAGAACAGAGCGTCTATAGATGCTATTGAAAATCCGATAACCACGATTGCCGGGATTATGGTCCATAAAATCTCCAATCTTTTATTGCCGTGCACCTGTTTAGGTAACTCATCCTCATCTCTCCGCCTGAACTTAATTAGGGCATATATGAGCGCAGCCTCTACAAGAACGAAAACCACGCCCCCACCAATAAGAATCCACCAAAATATCGTCAGTTGCCTGTCAGCAACAGGACCTAATGGTTCAAAAGTGGACTGGTTAGCATTTGGGTCGATGATAAAGCATCCGGTTGCTAAGACTGCTAGGGCCAAGGACATTAACAACAGGAGAATTTTTTGGGTTTGGGAAGAATTTATAAACACGCTCCCGAGTACACCTCTATCTTTCATAGTTACCACATGTGGCATCAGTTGCAAAATCTATCAAACCATCAGTGATAACGTCAAGGCGAAAATCTCCTGATTCATCGTCGAGGGTAGTGCAATGGATACAGCTCATTGGAGGCTTCCTTCGATGATTATCGCAAGAAATAGTATTGCTAGGTATGCTAATGAAAACAGATAAGTAGCCTTGGCGAAGCCAATCCCATCTTGTTTCAGGAGCCTCCACGTAAATCCAATGAAAATAAATGTTAATGAGAGGGATATTACCCCATAAATCACGCCCAAACCAGGTGCCAGTAAGACCGTGGCAATCATCAATACTAGTAATACCCATGTGTAGGCAAATATCTGTTTTTTTGTGCTGTGCACCCCAGCCACTACAGGTAGCATTGGAACTCCAGCCTCTTCGTAGTCATCTTTTAGTATCAGAGATAGAGCCCAAAAGTGCGGGGGAGTCCAGAAAAATATAATGGCAAATAGTAGGAAAGGGGAAGGATCTAATATATTTCCGGTCACGGCCGCCCAGCCAACCATAGGTGGTATGGCTCCTGCAGCTCCGCCGATGACGATGTTTTGCGGGGTTGTCCTTTTAAGTGCAATTGTGTAAACGAAAACGTAAAACAATGTTGCTGTTAGAGCTAAAAGAGCACTAAGTAGATTGGCCATTTGCCAAAGGAGTGCAAAAGCCAAGATGTTTAGGAAAATACCAAATAGTAGTGCAGGTATGGGGGTGATCTGACCAGAGACCAAGGGTCTTTGGCTAGTTCTACTCATTTTACTGTCGATGTCGCGGTCGAGAAAATGGTTGATTGCGTTGGCTCCTCCCGCGGCAAGACTTCCTCCAACTAGAACCACCAGGGTAGTTATTGGATCTGGGAATCCTTCGGAGGCGAGAAATAGCCCTCCCAAGGCTGTTATTAGGAGTAAGGATATGATCCTAGGCTTGGTTAGTGCTATGTATCCATTGATCATGTGTTTAGACTTCTTCTACGNTAACATTATTATTGGAGACAATTTTGGAAAATGATTTTTCAACTACGATACTCATCAAAATAACGGACAACCAAACCANCGTTGCNAGNCTGAGGTGNGTCACTTTCATGTGTGGTGAAAACCCNGACCAAACCGTGATAGCTCCAACGATAATTTGAACACCTATTAAGCCAAGTGCGCAGTGGGCGGTTCTTTTGATTAATCGGTTACCTTTAGCGTGGAGTATTAGCTCTATCGCCACGTATCCCACAAAGCCTAAAGACAGAGCCGAAACGTACCTGTGTCCCATGTGTACCTGATATGCTAATCCTTCAGGAATGGAAAGACCTTTACATAATGGCCAACTACTGCAGGAGGAACTGGCACCAATTCCCACCATGTATGATCCACTTAAAATCAGCAAAAACACTAAGGTCACACACAATNCTATTTTCCATTTCCAGGCCCTGATTGGACTCAGGTCAACAAAACTATTTGGGACCTTATCGAAAAGAAACTTCCAANCGATAAACATGAGACAAGCAGCTAAAATTTGGGCTATTCCCAAATGAATAAGCCGTATCCACCATGCTAGTTCCGTAATTACGGTGATTCCTCCTAGGATTCCCGCAAACACAACCAAACCGAAGGCAGTGCAATTCGCAATAGTAAGTTGCTTGTTATGTCTGTAACGCATTAAGCAAACAATCAAAAGAACGATTACCAATATTCCTAGAATTGATCCATTTAANCGATGAGAATATTCAATCAATGTATGGAATTCGAAAGGGGGAATAATTTTTCCGTGGCACAAAGGCCAATCGGGGCAACCAAGACCCGACTCAGATGCCCTAACAAAGCCACCAAGGGTGATTTGAATAAAGGAAACAGCCAAACTCAAAAGTGCAACCACTTTATAAGTTATGGCCATTTTGGGGCTTCTTGCTTATAACAGAGCACGGGGTGCCTCACATGTTCACATCGGCTTTTCAAAGTTTTCACTGTGTGCATTTTTTCACTAATGAATTTTACTATAGGGGGGTAACTAGGTCAAAATAATTTATGAGACGTTCCAGGCTGAGGTGGGAGTGATTTAAAATGCGGGTACTAAGTAAGGAAATTGACCTTGTTTGGGTAGTTCGTTGACCTAGGGTAGTCCATAATAGTAGTAGCATCGGGGCGTAGCGCAGTTGGTAGCGCGCCACGTTCGGGACGTGGAGGTCGCTGGTTCGAGTCCAGTCGCCCCGATTTGCCCACTGTTATGGGATTACATCCTTCTTCCAACGTTTAAGAGTTTTTTGTTGGTGTGTAAAGGTAGTTTAATTTAGACGGGGACGTTAATGGTGTCTGAATATGGCTAGACGTGAGCTTGAACGTAATCCGACCACAATAAGCTCCTGGGTTATTTACGACATGGCTAATACCATGTTCTCAGCAGGGGTAGTGGGTTTGGTATTTCCTCTATGGGTCATAAGCCATTCTGGAGGGGATGACGCAACGGTAGGCTACACCTTGACCGTTGCTATGATACTCGTTTTTTTCCTTTCGCCATTAGTTGGATTTTTGTCTGACAGACTCAAAAGAAGAATGCCGTTTCTCTTGGTGTTAACGCTGTGTTGGATAGTAAGTACAGTGTTGATAGGGACATGGGGACTAAAACTGTCACTTTTACTTGTCGTTACAGCTCTAGTTTTTATTCAATTAGCCAATATTTTTTATAACGGATTATTAGGTGATCTTTCTACGAACGGTAATGCCGGACTAATTGGCGGAATGGGAGTTGGGTTGGGATATATAGGTGCAATCACTGCAGTTGCTATGTCAATTTTACTTTTGGAGGATGATGGCCATGTAAATCTTTTTCGGCTGATGGGTTTTTGTTCACTTGTTTTCACTGCACCGTTACTTNTTGCAGGCAGATATCGGATTAGCGTGACCAATGGATCGTTATTTGCTGAAGTATTCATTGAAACACTTCGACTGATGAAGAGCTCATTTCAACGGTCCGTAACCAATTCAAATTGGATGAGATTTCTAATATCTCGTTTCTGGTATCTGTGGGCGGTCAATGCAGCCTCGTCGTTTGCGGTTTTATATGCAGTTCAAACCGTTAAGATGTCTGAAACCGAAGTGCAAATGATCCTTGTAATCGGAATTGTTACAGGCATTCCGATGGGAGCGTTTTGGGGTTGGTTGGTCGATAAGATTGGTGCTTTACACGTTCTCAAAGTGAATGTTTTGGGATGGGTTTTATTACTTACAATTGCAGCTGCTATTCCGCTCATGACATGGCCGTCAAGTGTCTGGTGGTTTGTAGGATCTTTTAGCGGAACAGTTTTATCTGGTCTCTACGTTGCAGAAAGACCGATTGTGTTNGCGATGGCTCCCTTGGATAGAAGGAGCGAGTATTTTGCCATGTTCACTATGTCTGGCAGGTTAGCAGCTATAGTGGCTCCTTTCTCNTGGGGAATGGTGTCAACAACCTTGGGTTTTGGTCAGCCAGCAGCTATGGCAACGTTGGCAATTTGCGCCCTTATAGCTTTAGGATTTATTTCCGTGTTTAAACAATGAAGAACCACTTAGATCTGTGATTTAGTTATGAAATAAATTCTTTAGACTACGGGGCTACTGCTAGCTCTGAAAGAAGTTTTTTTGTGGAAACTATATGTTTGTTTAGACGCATTTTTTCTGGTGCTATACCAAGAGATAACCCAACCAACTGAGGTAGATGGATGATTGGTAAATCAATATCTCTTTTGGCTGCTGATGATGCGTTTGGTTGATATCCGTCTAAGTTCAGATGGCACAGAGGGCACGGAGTGACCATTGCGTCAGCCCCTCTATCCTTAGCATCAATAGTGTGATTGGCTACCATCTTAACCGAGTTTTTAGGATTTATTGTCAATATAGGGAAGCCGCAACAGAGGGTCTTGCCGGGAAAATCAACAACTTCAGCACCTACAGCTTCAATAACTGCTTCTAATGACGTTTCTCGTTCAGGATTTTTATCGAACCCCAAAGCATCTGTGGGTCTAACAATGTAACAACCATAGAAAGGCGCTAATTTTAATCCTTCGAGTTTTCTTACAACCTTGGAACGGAAAAATTCCATTCCAAGATCTTCCACGATAATCCAAAGCAAATGTTTTGGGTCTATTGTTCCCTTGTATTCAAGTCCTTCTTCTTTGAGATCTTCATTGATTGAGGCGAGATATTCAGGATCTGATATAAGGCGTTGGTTGGCTTGNGACATGACCCCCTGACATGTACTACAAATCGTCATCAAAGGTAGGCCAGCTCTTTCGGCCATTGCAAAAGTGCGAGCATTAAGGGTGTCGCCAAGTCGAAGATTTTTCTCTTGCAAGACTCCAGCACCAGTACATGAGGCTGACTTCAAGGAATCTTCATCGAGCTCTATTCCGAGTATGTTGCAAACTTCAAGAGTGGCTGTATAAAGCTCTGGACATGCCCCTCTCGATACACATCCGGGATAAAAGGCGTATTTCATTTTTTACTCTCAACTTTATCGAAAATCCTGCGTATGTTTTCAACATTAGGGATGTTTTTGTGAATTAATGGAGGGACCTTACCTGCCCTTTGAGATCTTATAGCAAGTGGGATTAGACTTATCATGGCTTTCAAATTGAAGATCCCAAAACTTTTTATTGGGAGTTTAAGCTCATCTAGCCAGCCACTATGCCTAACTGAATCAACGAACGCGGTTGCATGCCTNGCACCATTTGTATTTGTATGCCCTGCATCCATTATTTTTTCCCTGAGTGACATAATTCTATCCATAGGGGCCACCCCTTTGGGNCATACCTCCACACATTTCATGCACCTCGTGCAATCCCATACTCCTCCCTCCTCGTTTAAAGCCTTGAGCCTCTTTTCATTAGAGTCGTCCCTTGGGTCCCCAACGAATCTATAGGCTTTAGCCAGAGCAGCAGGTCCGAGGAAATTGGAATCTACCTCTAAAACGGTGCAGTCGGATACACATGCGCCACAAAGTATGCATGAGACCACTCCAGCCAGGTGAAGCATGTCTTCATCTGGTGCTAGATATTCCCCTTCGGGTTCTTCTCCCGCAGGTTGGAGCCAGGGTTCAACGGATTTCACTTGATCCCAGAAAGGCTGAAAATCTACAATCAAATCTTTGATCACAGGAAGATTGCCGGCCGGCTCTATCACAATCGGTGTTCCATCTGAAGGAATGACGTCTATGATCTTCGTATTACATGCTAATCCCGCTTCCCCGTTTACTCTCATCGCGCAGGAACCGCAAATCGCACTTCTGCAAGAACATCTCAGGCTGAGTGTACCGTCTACATCCTCCCGAATCTGGATGAGAGCGTCTAGAACTGTCGCGGCCTTGTCCATCTCCATCTGATATTCTTGGAAATGGGGAACAGTATTCGTAGATTCAGGATCGTATCTCCTTACGCTAAGTTTTATTTCCATATCGTTGGTTCCTTTGATGCTCCGTTTAATACTGTCTCACGGTGGGGGTCCAATCCGTTATCACTACGTCCTTGNAGGATATAGTGGGATTGCCATACTCGTTGGAAACAACGATGTGTTTCAGCCAGTTTNCATCATCTCTATCTGGCATATCCGTTCTAGTATGGGCTCCCCTGCTTTCCGTTCTGTCAAATGCGCTAGAGGCTATNGTTTCTGCACATTCGATCATAAACNCAAGCTCTAAGGTGAATAATAAGTTGGTATTGAATGTCTTAGTTTTATCAGCGACGTAAACAGATTCTGCGCGTTGCTTAATTAAATTAAGTTTGCTAATACCTTCCGCCATNCTAGNTTTTTCTCTGAAAACGCCAAAGTGCTCTTTCATGGCCGTTCCCATGTCGAACCTAATTTTTCCAAAGGATTCGTTTTTATCATTCGACAGCAGTCTTTGGATGTTTTCCCTATCGGGTTTAGCNGCTGAGTCATCTATGGATAAATGTGAANCATTTTTTGCCCTCTCAGCAGCATGCACTCCCGATCTCCTGCCAAATACTAGGGTATCCAAAAGTGAGTTGGCTCCAAGCCTATTCCCGCCATGAACGCTTACGCAGGCAACTTCACCCGCGGCATATAGTCCTGGAACTCCAGTTTCTCCATCCACGTTGGCTTTGACTCCTCCCATCTGATAGTGCATTCCAGGCATGATAGGAACNGGTTCTTTAGCCATGTCTACATTGGCAAAGTCCATTGCGAGGTCTCTGATTTGAGAGAGGCGTTCACTAATGTATTTTTCTCCCAAATGCCTTACGTCAAGAAGGACGCANCCATCGATTCCTCTTCCCTCATTAATCTCCGTTTGTTCACATCTGGAAACAACGTCACGTGATGCCAATTCCTTAAATTCTGGAGCGTATTTGAGCATGAATCTATCATTCTCCGAATTTAAAAGATATGCACCTTCTCCCCTAGCTGCTTCGCTTATTAAGACTCCACTTCCTTTTAGGGTGGTCGGATGATACTGGACCATTTCCATGTCCATAAGGGAAGCTCCGNCCCTATAGGCCAAACTCATTCCGTCCCCAGTGCAAATCATGGCGTTGGTACTAGGTTCAAATACCCGACCCAGACCTCCAGCTGCCAAAATTACTGCCTTAGCCCTTACTACTTCAATATTTCCAGTTCTTATGTCCATCATCACAGCGCCACCGCACTCACCGTTTCTTTCTATAAGAGAAAGCACAAACCATTCCTCGTAAACAAGGGCTCCTGCCTTTATGATTTGCTCGTATAGGACATGGAGTAAGGCTTGGCCTGTAAAGTCGGCCACAAAAAATGTTCTGGCTTGGCGTTGTCCACCGAAGTTTCTGGTTCCTAGTTTGCCCTCTTCGTCCCTGTTAAAAATTGCTCCCATGTGTTCCATGGCTATTACTTCGTCACCTGCTTCTCGACACATAATCTCTATGGCATCTTGGTCACCCAAGAAGTCGCTTCCTTTAATGGTGTCATAGGCATGGTCTCGCCAGTCATCACCGCGATCTGTCAATGCTGCATTTATTCCCCCCTGGGCCGCATTAGAGTGGCTGCGCACGGGATGAACTTTGGAAACAACAGCAACATCAACACCGGCCTCTGTAGCTGCTAGAGCGGCTCTCATGCCGGCGAGGCCGGCACCAATAATAAGAACGTCGTGATCAAACATATTTATGTTCCCCTCCAAAGGTCAAACAACTCAACAGGGAACGATAGCATAGGGGTGTCTGGCTAACAATCTTAATTTAAATATTCTCTGGCTGAATGTTTCAGCATTATCAGATAGATTATTAATTGACTGAATCGTAATTCCAATGGTAAAATTCGTCGTCTNAGTTTATTAAAATATTTCACAGATGCTGGGAAGGGGAGTAGTAACTAGTTAGTAACCGCTTTAGAGAGTTGGGCAATAGCTGAAAGCCTGATATCGGAATCGCTAGTGAACTCGCCCCGGAGCACCTACCCTGAAAAAGGAAGTTGAGGTCTGAGCCTTATGCGGAACGTTAGGAAATATAACCTGACCTTCGCAGAAGGTACTGTATGACCCAGACGAAATAGGGGACGGGCGATAGTTACGTTATAGCTTAATGAGTGGCCTTGAGGAAAGATTTCCGTGAGGCAACGTGGGTGGTACCACGGGAATTACAAATGCAATCCCGTCCCGTTTATTGGGCGGGATTTTTTGGTTATTGGCATTTTGATTTAACNCCAAAAAGAAAAGGAAAATACTATGAAGATGAGAGGAGCACAGATAGTCTGCAAAAGCCTTCTCCGTGAGGGCTGTGATGTTGTGTTCGGTATTCCAGGTGGGGCTATATTGCCTCTATACCAAACACTGCCTGAATTTCCTGATCTGCGCCACATATTGGTTAGACATGAGCAGGGTGCTGCACATGCAGCTGATGGCTATGCAAGAGTAACTGGAAAACCCGGCGTGGCTTTTGCGACATCAGGCCCCGGGGCAACAAACCTTGTCACTGGAATTGCTGCAGCTCAAATGGATTCTGTGCCCATGGTGATCGTGACGGGTCAAGTAGGACGTCCCTCTATNGGAACCGACGCCTTTCAAGAAACCGATATTACTGGGATTACCCTACCGATTACCAAACATAATTATCTCGTAATGGATGCAAATGACATAGCTAGAGTAATAAAAGAGGCTTTCTTTATTGCTAATAGTGGGAGACCTGGTCCAGTGCTGGTGGATATTCCCAGAGATGTGTTTGTTGAAGAAGTGGAGTATGAAGAACCTCTGGAACTAGATCTGCCTGGATACAAGCCAACAGTTTCGGGAAACAGTCGCCAGATANAGAAAGCAGCAAACCTCATACAGTCAGCTAAAAAACCTGTGATTCTGGCTGGTCATGGTGTCATCATATCCCGAGCCTATGATGAATTGAAGGAATTGGCTGAAAAAGCTCAAATCCCTGTAATAACAACTTTACTTGGCATTAGTTGTTTTCCCGAAGATCATGTTCTCTGGACAGGATGGCCCGGTATGCATGGAATGGCTTATTCTAGCCTAGCGTTGGATGAGGCAGATTTGATAATTGCATTGGGTATGAGATTTGATGACAGAATTACTGGAAATGTTGAAAAGTTTTCTTCTAAATCCAAAAAAATTCATGTAGATATTGATCCTTCAGAGATCGGAAAAATTATTTCCGTAGACGTTCCGATAGTTGGGGATGTAAAAGATGTTCTCGAAAAGCTTAATAAGGTTGTCGAGTCTTCCACTCACGGCGACTGGCTCAAGAGAATTGAAACTCTGAAGGAGGATCATCCTTCACTTAAATTGCCTGATACGGATAAGCTGCTTGCGAGACAGGTTATAAGGGATATTTCTGAGGTAACCGAAGGAAATGCGACAATCGTTACGGGGGTTGGTCAGCATCAGATGTGGGCGGCCCAGCATTATGAATTCAAGAATCCATGCTCACTTTTGACATCAGGTGGGTCTGGCACCATGGGGTATGAAGTTCCCGCTGCAATGGGTGCTCAAGTTGCCAAGCCAGACGGCACCATATGGTCCATTGCTGGAGACGGTGGGTTCCAAATGACCTTGTGTGAGCTAGCAACCATTGTAGAAAATAAACTTCCTGTCAAATTTGCAATCCTAAACAATGGATTTTTAGGTATGGTGAGACAGTGGCAGGAGATATTTTTTGAAAGTTCGTATGTATCAACTGGTTATTCAGGCAACCCTGACTTTGTAAAGTTGGCTGAAGCGTATGGGATTAAGGGAATAAGAGTTACTGATAAAACTCAGGTCAAAGCCGCGATAGAGGAAGCAATGGAACATGATGGCCCTGTTCTTATCGATTTTATAGTCGAACAGGAGGAAAATGTTTATCCAATGATTCCATCGGGTATGACAGTTAAAGACATGATTGAAGAGCCTTCAAGTGAACGTGTGACGGCATGACGACTCGCACAGAAAAACACACTATTACTGCTCTAGTTGAGGACCAACCCGGAGTTCTTAACCGCATTTCGAGCATGTTCAGGCGTAGAGGATACAATATTTCTAGCTTGGCTGTTGGGCAGAGTGAGACCGATGGTCTGTCGAGGATGACATTTGTGGTAGAAGGTGATCCTGAAACAGTCGAAATGGTCGCTAAAAATCTTCACAAACTTGTTGAAGTTATTAAGGTGGTGAACATTTCTTCGGATAACACTGTGTCTCGTGAACTCGCTCTGGTAAGAGTTAATGCAGATGTGACAACGCGGAGCGAGATAATGCAGATTGTTGACATTTTTCGCGCCAAAATCGTTGATGTATCTCAAGGGACTTTGATTGTGGAAGTAACTGGAGATGAAAATAAAGTAGATTCTCTTGTGGACTTGTTACGAACATTTGGAGTTCATGAGGTTATGAGAACGGGGACTATAGCTATGAGTCGAGGTGTGTCATTCGAAGGCGACGTGCCAGGGATGAAGTTGGGGAAGTAATCTTAAAACAAAGGGAACTTAACAAATATAACAGGAGAATCATTAATGCCTGCGAAGATGTATTACGAAACCGATGCTGACATGTCTCTGATTGAGGACAAAAAAATAGCTATCATTGGGTACGGTAGTCAAGGGCATGCACATGCTCTTAACCTAAGAGACTCAGGTCTTGATGTTGCAGTGGGGCTGTATGAAGGCAGCAAAAGTTGGGAAACAGCTGAAGGAGAAGGCCTAGAAGTGGGAACAGTTTCTGATGTTTCTGCTAAGTCCGATATCATCATGATTCTGGTTCCAGATCATTTGCAATCTAAGATCTATAAAGAATCCATACTCCCTCATCTTCTTCCAGGGAAGACCTTAATGTTTGCTCATGGATTTAACATTCATTACGATGCCATTGTTCCCCCAGAAGGAGTGGATGTTTCCATGGTGGCACCTAAAGCTCCAGGGCATCGAATGCGCGAGGTATATACCAAGGATTCGGGGGTTCCAGGACTTCTGGCAATTCATCAGGATGCAANTGGGAATGCNCATAGNATTGGATTAGCCTATGCCCGTGGTGTTGGTTGCACAAGAGCAGGCGTTCTGGACACAACCTTTAAAGAGGAGACTGAGACAGATTTATTTGGGGAGCAAGCGGTTCTGTGTGGAGGTGTTGCTGCCCTTGTAAAAGCGGCATTTGAAACCTTGGTAGAGGCCGGTTACCAGCCGGAATCAGCCTATTTTGAATGTATGCATGAACTCAAGTTAATTGTGGATCTTTTTTATCAGGGCGGTATGGAGTATATGCGCTACTCCGTCAGTGACACAGCCGAGTACGGGGACTACACGCGAGGCCCGGTCGTGATTGATGAAAGAGTAAAAGAGAACATGCGTAAAGTGTTGGATCAAATTCAAGATGGCAGTTTTGCCAAAGAGTGGATAACCGAGAATGATGAAGGTAGGCCAACATTCGATCGGTTGAGGGACGAGAACGCTGGACATCCTATTGAGAGCGTTGGCAAAGAACTAAGAGGTATGATGTCCTTCCTATCAGATTCAGATTGAAGTTTTGCAACATCNAGTTTGAAGAGTTTAGAGATATTGAGTAATAGCATAAATATTAAACTTAGGGTTTTTTCCATTACGGAGGAAGAACACGCAGTTCGCTACAGTGTTTTGGTCTTGGCGGGGCTGAAACCGGCGTACTGCGTTGTCCTGTGAACTTAACCGTNATTACATATTTATAGAGGCTTGTTAGTGAATTAAAGGAGCCCGAGAATGTCACAGGAAAAGGTAATAATTTTTGATACGACGTTGAGAGACGGGGAGCAATCGGCTGGGATAGGCCTTACCACCCAAGAAAAATTGGAGATCGCTCGGCAACTCGAGAGATTAGGTGTTGATGTTATTGAAGCTGGATTTGCGGCCAGTTCTCCAGGAGATTTGGACGCAATTCAAAAGATTGCCGCTGAAATAAGAAANCCCATTATTACCTCTCTCGCCCGNTGTTATCTCCCCGATGTAGATGCCGCTTGGGAAGGAGTGAAAGGGGCTGAAAAGCCAAGGATACACGTTTTTATTTCTAGCTCTGATAACCACATCACAAATTTGCTCAGGAAGAATCCAGAGGAAGTGATGGATATTTCTGTGGCTTCGGTAGAAAGAGCAAAGAGTTACTGTGACGACGTGGAATTCTCGCCTATGGATGCAACGAGAACTGACCCTGANTACCTTTTTAAGATGCTCGAGGCAGTGATAGATGCCGGCGCGAATACCGTAAATATTGCCGACACAGTTGGCTACACAATCCCTTCCGAATTTGCTCAGCGTATTGAGGATATAAAGCAAAATGTACCCAACATAGATAAAGCCGTTATCAGTGTGCACTGTCACAATGATCTGGGATTATCTGTATCAAATAGCCTGGCCGCAGTGCGAGCAGGTGTAAGACAAGTTGAAGGGTGCATTAACGGGCTAGGGGAGAGAGCTGGGAACGCAGCACTCGAAGAGATCATTATGGCTATAGANACGCGAGACGATCTCTTTGATGTGGTTACTAATATTGACACTACTCAGATATACAGGACTAGCCGTCTTGTTAGTGATATTACTGGTTTTCCTGTACAACCTAATAAAGCCATAGTTGGCGCCAATGCATTCAGACATGCGTCAGGAATACATCAGGATGGTGTTCTTAAAGACAAGAGCACCTATGAAATTATTGATCCAAGGTCCGTTGGATGGCCAAGTAACTCGCTCGTTTTAGGCAAACTCAGTGGCAGGGCTGGTCTCAGGTCTAGGCTCGAGGAGTTGGGATACCAGCTAGATCAAGAAGAATTGAACGAAGTATTTGAAGCATTTAAGAGTTTAGCTGACAGGAAACGTGAAGTTACTGATCAAGATTTAGAATCTTTAATGTCATCCAGNAGACGTACTGCAGATGTACCCACAATATATGAGTTGGAACATGTGCAGGTCTCTACAGGGGATCATGAAGTTCCCACTGCAACCGTCAAACTCATAGACCCTGATGGCCAAACAGTTGTCGATGCAGCTACAGGAACTGGTCCAGTTGACGCGGTTTATAAGGCAATAAACAGGGTTATTGGCGTAGACAATAAGTTGACTGAATTTAGAGTAGACGCTGTGACTGAAGGTATAGATGCATTAGGAGACGTCACTATCAGAATAGAGCGTCGCGGAGATACCTTTGTGGGAAGAGGTAGTGACACCGATATCATTGTGGCTAGTGCTAAGGCTTATATGAATGCCCTGAACCGCGCGATGGCAATGCAAGATTCTTAATAATCAAAAGTGCCCCAAGAATTATGCTTGGTTATGAATATTTTTGGACTTTATGCCCAAATAAATATCTAAAGTGATGAAAAACGGAGTGTTTAATGGCACCTAGAACTATGTTTGAAAAGATATGGGATGCCCATGTTGTGAAATCAGAGGAGGGAAAACCCACAGTTCTGTACGTCGACTTACACTTGGTGCATGAAGTGACGTCGCCTCAGGCATTCGACGGATTGAGGATGGCTGGACGAAGTGTTAGAAGAACTGATCTCACGGTTGCCGTTGCCGATCATAACACTCCTACTTGGGATCTATCCTTACCAATAACCGATCCAATTGCCCAGCAGCAGTTAGACGCATTATCTAAGAATTGCGATGAGTTTGGAGTAACTCTTTACGATCGATTTAGCCCTTTACAAGGCATCGTCCACGTCATTGGACCGGAGCAAGGGTACACACAACCTGGGAAAACCATAGTTTGTGGGGATAGTCATACTTCTACGCATGGGGCGTTTGGAGCCTTCGCAATGGGTATAGGGACATCCGAGGTAGAACACGTCATGGCTACCCAGACCTTGAGACAATTTAAGCCAAAAACGATGGAAGTTCGGGTTGACGGCAAATTATCGCCTGGCGTGACAGCAAAAGATGTTGTCCTTGGCATTATAGGAAAAATCGGTATTGGGGGTGCCACAGGACATGTCATCGAATACACGGGTGAGGCAATAAGGTCACTTTCGATGGAAGGCAGAATGACTGTATGCAATATGAGCATAGAAGCCGGTGCAAGAGCAGGCATGGTTGCACCTGACGCCACGACATTTGAATATATGAGAGGCAGGGAAAATGTTCCCAAAGGAACTGACTTTGATAAGGCAGTAGCTGCCTGGGAGAATCTCAGAACCGACGAGGGAGCTCAATATGATCAAGTTGTGCTCATGGATGCCGAAGAATTAGAACCCCATGTAACATGGGGAACAAACCCAGGAATGGTGGCCCCGATTACAGCAAGAGTCCCGACACCACACGAGTATGAGGATTCTGGCGAAAAAGAGTCTGTTACCCGGGCATTGGATTACATGGACTTGGAGCCGGGGATGAGGATAGAAGACATTGAGATTGATAGAGTTTTCATCGGCTCGTGTACTAACTCGAGGATAGATGATCTGAGGGCGGCGGCAAAAATTGCAGAAGGAAATAAGGTAAGCGATAGTGTTTACGCTATGGTTGTGCCTGGCTCTAACGCTATAAAAAGACAGGCGGAGGACGAAGGATTAGATCAAATATTCCTAAAGGCTGGGTTTGATTGGAGAGAGGCCGGATGCTCAATGTGCTTGGGCATGAATCCAGATATATTGGAACCAGGTGAAAGATGTGCATCAACTTCAAATAGAAACTTTGAGGGGAGACAAGGAAAGGGTGGGAGAACTCACCTAGTTAGCCCCGAGATGGCAGCAGCAGCCGCCATAGAGGGACATTTTGTAGATGTACGGGATTGGAGAGGTTAAAAAGGAATATACATGGAAGTATTTAAGACTTTAAATAGTGGGATTGCTCCACTGAATCGAGTTAATGTGGATACCGACCAGATAATACCGAAGCAATTTCTCAAACGAGTAGAAAGGACAGGATTCGGTCAGTTCTTATTCAACGATTGGCGATTCGATGAAAAGGGAAATGAGAAGCCTGACTTTGTCTTGAACCAGGATGGTTATAAAGATGCCTCTATATTGGTCAGTGGCCGCAATTTTGGATGCGGTTCCTCCCGTGAACACGCTCCATGGGCTCTACAAGATTTCGGAATAAGAGTTATCATAGCGCCCAGTTTTGCGGATATATTCCATAACAATTGTTTTCAAAATGGGGTGTTGCCCGTGGTTTTGCCAGAGGATGTGGTACAAAGAATCATAGAGCACTCTGAGAGTGACCCTGATTACAAAATAACAGTCGATTTGGAAGCTCAAAGAGTTTGGGATGAGAACGAAGAAATAGTTGCTGACTTCAATATGGAACCATTCCGCAGGCATTGCATGCTGAATGGTCTTGATGATATTGGCCTAACCTTGGAAGATGAAGATGACATTACCTCATACGAGAGAGAACGCTCAGAGCATGGTGGAGTCGTCCCTTCATAAAGGTTCACCTAGAATAGATGTACATTGCCACGTTATTCCAGAAGAATTCTGGAAGGCGTCGGATGACGGAGATTCTTGGTTTGGCGCCTCTCTGGTCTCCAGGAATGGATCTCATTACATTGATGCAGATGCTCGATTTGCTGGACCAGTTGAACCAAATTGGAGACTGAGTGTGGATGAGAGGATCTCTCTCATGGATTCCATTGGTGTTGACATTCAAGTAGTTTCAACTCCTCCATATTTTTTCAACTATCACCTGTCAGCAAGGGAAGGGGAAAAAAGTGCTCGCACTATTAACGAGGGGCTGTTGGATATGGTTTCCCAAAAGCCAGATAGGTTCTCGGCGTTTGCCACCCTACCATTTCAGGATGTGAATTATGCTGTGAAGGAATTGGAATGGGCGATGGCCTCTGGTATGAAAGGGGCCGAACTATGTACTCATGTGAATGGCCTTAATTATGACGATGAGTCACTATGGCCTGTATTTGAAGCAGCAGAAGATCTTGGAGCATTCCTGTTTTTTCATCCCCACAATCCAGCAGGAAAAGACAGAATGACCAATTATTACACTGCAAACACAATTGGGAATCCATTAGAAAATACGATAGCAATATCCAGTATTATTTCAGGCGGAGTTTTAGATAAATTTCCTGAAATAGATCTCTGTTTTTCGCACGGAGGTGGTTATGCATCATTCGGTGCACCTAGAATAGATCGCGGATACAAAGTCAGAGAAGAGGCAAGTCTAAATCTGTCACAGATACCTAGTGATTACCTAAAATCTATTTATTACGATTGTCTTACACATGGCCACAAAGAGTTGTCATTCCTCGTTAACCGTGTTGGGGCTGATAGAGTTATGTTGGGAAGCGACTTTCCTTTCGATATGGGTCTCGACTCTCCGGTCGACTGGGTGAAGTCAAGCGAGTTAATATCAGAAACAGAGAAAGATCTTATAGTCGGTGGGAATGCATACAGGGCTTTGAATTTTTAGGATATGATTCTTCTCATGTCTAGTTACTTCCGTCATTATTGAGTTCGTTAACCTTTCTTAAAACAGTTCCTCTTAATGAGTTTACTTCTCGGGAAATAGTTGATTTAAGACGTGAACTATATTCACCCATATTACGAAATTTCTTGGTTCTTTCCCTAAGCCTTCTTCTTTTGGATATCGTTTGTAAGTCCGCCAGGTTCTGTAAGAGGGCTCTCTTGAGTAATCTTGAAGCCTCGTGATGGTCTCGGTGTGCTCCCTGATTAGGTTCAGGGACCACTTGGTCCACTATATCTAATTCCATACAATCCATTGCCGTCAATTTAAGGGATTCTGCTACTTCTTTAGCCCGCTGCTCGTCCTGGTATATAAGTTCAGCGGCTTCTTCAGGAGAAACGGCGGAATAAATAGCATTCTCCAACATGATTACCCTGTCAGTTACGCCGAGTGCCAACGCTCCTGAACTACCTCCTTCTCCAATTATTGTGGAAATGGTCGGAACGGTTAGTGAGGATATTAGTGTCAACGTAGATGCTATTGCATGGCCTAAACCTCTTTCTTCTGCTTCTGACGAGAGGTTCGCACCGGGGGTATCTATAAGACTTACAACTGGCAAGTCAAATTTTTCGGCGATTTTTAAAGCTCGTTGAGCTTTTCTAAAGCCCTCTGGCATCGTCCTTCCTGTATTGTCTTTATGGTCCGAGTCATATGTTTGTTCTCTTTGCTGTCCGATAATTACTATGGTTTGTCCACCTATCTGACCCAATCCACAGACTATGGAAGGGTCGTCCCCATAAACTCTGTCGCCATGTAACTCTACAAAGTTATCCATAATCCTGGCCATGTAATCCATCGACGTAGGTCTGGAATTATGGCGCGCTATTTGCACGGAATGCCATGCTTCCGTAGGTTGAGAGGGTGGATAGGTGATTTGGCCGTTTGAGGTTCTTTTGATAGTGAATTCTTTTTTAAATAAATCAAGGAGCACCGATATGATGCCACGTAATTCAGTTCTGTCTGTTATTGCGTCTACAGTGCCATGTATCAAATGGGATTCTGATGTATGAGAGTCTTCTGAATCCTTTCCATCGTCATCTCTTATGGAACGTATTGGATTAACTCCAACAATTGCACCTGGTTCTGCCAGTATGATGTCGGCCATATTCGCGAAGCTTGCGTAAGCTTGACCGGTAGATGGATTTGCCAGAACCGAGATATGTGGGATGCCCTTTTGCTGGAGTAGATTTGATGCTAGTCCTGTCTTAGCCATTTGCATAAGTGACAATATCCCCTCTTGAATCCGAGATCCTCCACTTGTCACTACGGTGATAACAGGAATCTTTCTCTTAGCAGCTCTCTCAAACGCCAATGATATTTTCTCACCTACCACGCAACCCATCGATCCACCCATGAATCCAAAGTCGAGTGCTATCAGAACGCAGGATAAGCCGTCTATGGTGCATGAGCCTGTTATGACAGCTTCAGTAAGCCCGGTTCGTGTCTGATCTTCAAATAAGCTTTTTTTGTATGAACCTTTGGTTGAAAATGATAGGGGGTCAATAGATGTTAAAGACCGATTGCTCTCTCTAAATGTCCCATAATCTGCTAGCGACTCCACACGTTCTCTAGCAGTCATGCTGTAATGGAATCGACATGCGTGACAGAGTTTATACTGTTTATAAAGATCGGAATCTATCAATTTTGTCTCGCAAAGGAGACATTCCTCTCTGGCTATTAAGTCGATGGCTTGAGAGTCTTTTCCTCGGACGGTATTGCTTATGAAACCGGTGAATTTACGAACCATTTAATTGATTCCTGGATGGGAGATTTGATTAGGAAGGGCCTGATGAAATTATAACATCACGGGACTTTGACCCATCACTGGGGCTTACGATACCCATGTCTTCCAATTCATCCATGAGCCTAGCTGCTCGGGGATATCCGATCCTGAGCCTTCGTTGTAAAAGAGAAGTTGAGAGTTTACTGTGTCTTTGAGCCATTTCTATCGCCCTATCAACTAGTGCATCTTTGGCATTCGATACGGATGCAGTTTGCTCGGGCAGCAAAGAAGAATCATCCCCTACAACGTGGAGATCAATTTTGGGTTTATAAGCCCAAGGAATTGCTTTCCAATGATCCACTAGTTTCCCAATTTCTTCGTCTGAAATATACACGCTTTGAACCCGTGTCGGCCGCGCTGCATCAATGGGCTGATAAAGCATGTCACCCCGTCCTAGTAGTCTTTCTGCTCCATTGGTGTCCAATATGGTCCTGGAGTCTACTTGAGAAGTGACTCCGAAACTAATACGACTTGGGAAATTGGCTTTAATGAGACCCGTGATTACATCTACAGAGGGTCTCTGAGTGGCGATTATCAGATGTATTCCTGTGGCTCTGCCCAGTTGGGCTAGCCGGCAGATTGATTGTTCCACATCGAATGCTGCGGTCATCATTAAATCCGCAAGCTCATCAATTGCAACTACAAGATAGGGCATCTTGCCAGATCTAATCTTGGAGTTATAAGCCTGTATGTTTCGTACGCCTACTTCCTCCATAGTCCTGTACCGGTCCATCATTTCTCTTATTAGACCCTTAAGGAGGTTTACAACTTTATCTGTTTCTACAACGACGGGGGCTATGAGTTGGGGAATACCGTTGTAAGGTGTCAATTCAACTCTTTTTGGATCTATTAACAACATCTGAAGATCAGAGGGAGTTTTTTCTATCGCCAAACAAGAGATTATTGCATTCATGCAAACGCTTTTCCCGCTCCCTGTCGCTCCCGCAATGAGAAGATGAGGCATTTTAGCTAGGTCGAATACCACCTCTTCTCCATCTGATCCTCTACCTAATGCAACCGGTAAAACCGCTGAGTTACTCAAGTTCAAGAATTTCTTGCTTTCCATAACCCTCCTGAGCGATACAAGACTCGGATTAGGATTAGGAACTTCTATTCCAAGAAGTGATTCTCCCATCACAGGGGTTTCTATTCTTAGACTTGGGGTTTTCAAGGCTAAAGATAGATCTTTTTCTCGTCTCAATATGTTATCGACACTTACACGGGTATTGTCTTCCTGCTGTGCAATTATTGGCTTTCCCTTGCTGTCGAGCTTGGGATTCCCGTTTTTGTCTTTAACTCTAACTCTCTTGTATTTTCGAACCCAACCAGGTTGTATCCCGTACATTGTCACTGTGGGTCCGGGACGAACTTTTTCTACTTCAACCTCAATACGGTATTCGGCAAATGTGGTTTTAATTATTTCTGAGGTCTGTTGAATCTCCTCCTTACTAATGCCACCTTCTTCCAGATTAACCAGCATTTTCAGATCTGGTTTTAGCCAACTATCCGCCGCTTTAGTTTTTTCCTCTTCCGATGTCTTGGGGACACTGTCCTCTTCTTGTACCGAATCATCAGACCAGAGTCGATTGAATTTATTGCCATTTTTTTGAATTATGCTTTTGTCCTTTTGGATAAATCTCTGTGCATCATTGTTTGGAGTGCTATCGATTATCGAATCACTGCTGGTTCCATCGTCTTCTGGTCTATCAACGCCTACGAAATAGCCCAATCTTTTTTCTGTCTCAGGAGAGTATTCATCGTTTAGGGTTTCGCTTGCGATCATATTGCCATCTTCATCCAGTTCCATTTCCACTCTCATGTCATCGACGTTTGCGATTATCTCGCTTTCCCTAATGTGGGGTGACATAAGCTCGGGGGGCACGTTAATGGTTGAAGGCTGATCTAAGACATGAGAATCAGTGAGTGACTTCTGAGATTCTACCTTCGAGTAAAGCTTGGATATGGCTCTATAAGTTGCAAATATTCCTAGATAGCACGCTATTATTGTTACTCTTGAACCTTTCAAGCATATTTTAACTAAACTAGGTTTTATAAAAATAATGCTCGGAACAACCAGAATAAACAAGCGGGTACTAGTCTGATATAGGTTGTCTCCGATGATGGAGATAGAAATTGTTCCTCCAATTGGTACTCCTAGTGATATCGTTGTCCAGCCGGGGAATCCATTCAAAGGAACATAAAACCCCAATATGCCCCATAAAATGGTCGAAAATCCTATTGCTGCTATCAATCTTCCGTATTGTTTTCGTAACAAGAATTTTACTCGTCGGGTCTTTGCAATCCAAAGACTGAATATCAACCAGGCAATTAAAATGACTAGCCCTAAACCTGTGGTGGCAAGAAATTTCTCAGTTATGTTCAGTCCGAAATTGGTCACCGTGTAAGAATTTATATAGACATAAGCGAATATAGCGATGGCGCAAGAGATGACTAACGCAATGGCAACTTGTTTAAGGGTGAGTCTGAAACTTGGAATGTCTAATCCTAGATCTGTTTTGTCACGGGTATTTTTTGGGGTCATTTAGGATACCTCGTAGGCTCAGTAAAAGGGCGGATTTTGTCAATAACAGGGAAAAAGAAAAGCTAAACGTATAATAGATTGTGAGTTAACAGGCTACTTATTTGTCTCCAATAATGGAAGCACTATGGGCCTCTTTCTCGTCTCCTTGTAGATGTGAGCTGCAATCGTTTCAGCTATTTTGGATTCAATGTCGTCCCAATCTAGTACGTTCAACCACTTTTCTTCTAGCAGGACTTGGACCATTTTAGAGGCTGATTTCAAGGTTTTATTTTCATAATGGTTGTCAGAAAATCCTACAGACATCAATTTAGGGGTTCCTATTACTGAGGATTTATCGCCAGATATGATCACACTTGCAATTATAATTCCCTGACGTGCCAGGGAGATTCTCTCCTTAATGATGTCATCGTTCGTTTCGTCAGCGTTTTTGCTGTCCAAATAAATAGTTCCAGAGGGAACCCGTCCGGCAACTTCAGCTCCTTCGTTCGTAATTTCTAATACTTCGCCATCTTCTATAACAAAAACCGACTTTTCTGACATGCCCATCCCTATAGCAATATCGGCATGAGCTGTTAAATGTCTATATTCTCCGTGTATAGGCAGGAAGTACTTTGGCTTCGTCATGTTGATCATGAGCTTAAGCTCTTCACGACTAGCGTGCCCACGAACATGTACAGGAGCGATACGATTGTATATGACTCGGGCGCCTCTCCGAAAAAGTGAATCTATAGTTTTTGCGACCGAAGTTTCATTTCCGGGAATTGGCGAGGATGACAATACTACAGTGTCACCTTTTACTATGCTTATATCGGGATGGTTTCCGTTGGCTATTCGAGTAATGGCGGCAGTCGGTTCACCTTGACTCCCGGTTGCTATATATATGACTTTATTCAAAGGGAGGTTACGTGATTCTTTGGTTGAGACGATCACATTTTCAGTATCTTTGACATATCCCATTCTCAGGGCCATTTTGATATTTGCGTTCATGCTTCTACCAAGTAAAGAGATCTTCCTATCATGTCTTCCTGCAGAATTTATGATTTGTTGTACCCGTGCAATTAGTGAGGCGAAGGTGACAATAATTACTCTTCCACTCGCCTCTTTAATTACGGTATCCAAGGCCTCTCCAACAAGCTTTTCTGATCCTGTGTATCCTTCGACTTCGGCATAAGTGGAATCTGAACACAGCAAGAGGACACCGTCTCGTGTCAGTTGTGATAGATGTGCGAAGTCAAATGGAATACCGTCAGCAGGAGTGTGATCTATCTTGAAGTCACCGGTATGTATGATGGTCCCATAGGGAGTTCTTATCGCAATTCCCATTGAATCAGGGATGGAGTGGCATACTCTAAAAAATTCAAGCTCAAAAACACCAGCAAAGAATTTTTCTTGCGGTTCAACTACGTGCAGGCTTGCATTTCTAATCAGTGAGGCCTGCTTAAATTTGGCGGAAATCAGACCATGTGTAAGGCGAGAAGAATAGACAGGAGCATCTATTTTAGAAAGTAGAAACGAGAGCGCTCCTATATGGTCTTCGTGACCGTGGGTTATTAAGATAGCTTTCACCCGGTCTCTGTTTTTTTCCAAATAAGTTGTATCGGGTATCCCGAGCTCGACACCAGGCATATCGTTTCCTGGAAATAACAAACCGGCGTCAATCACCACAATATCCTGACGGCACTCTATTACCATCATATTCTGGCCTATTTCCCCTAGCCCTCCTAGCGGGATAACTTTTAATGGAAGAGACATTTCATCTATATATTCATGCTATTGGTCAAAGAGCCCAAGTTGTTTTGGCTTCACTTGGTTCGGTGACCCGTTATGGATTTTTGACATATGGTGAGATTCATTGAGTAGTTGGGATAGTTTAGTGAAGTCATGGGCCAATCTTGGTCTAAGAGAAGGATTATAAAGAGCTGCTGCTGGATGATACATAGGAAATATATGCTTGTTTTTCCAAGTGCGCGGGATACCCCTAGCTTTGCTGATCGATAGACCTGGGAAGAATTTACTAAATGAAAATCTACCGAGAGTGACTATTACAGTCGGCTCTATCACCTGTATTTGAGAATCGAGATGTCTAGAACAAGAAGACATTTCAGATGGAGCAGGATCCCTGTTATTTGGTGGGCGGCATTTAACCATATTTGTTATAAACACCTTATTTCTACTGAGCCCAATTTCATTAAGCAATTGGTCGAGTAATTTGCCTGCTCTACCTACGAATGGAGAACCTTCTTTATCCTCATTTAGTCCCGGCGCTTCCCCAATAAACATAATATCCGAAGTTGGATCACCTTCGCCTGGGACAGTAAGAGTTCTAGTTTCGTAAAGTGGACATGTCTCACATTGTGCGATCTTTTTCGCTATTTCTACAACGGCATTTTTGGCATTTGTGGTATTCAATAGTTTGAAGATGTTAGATTTGTATGTATACACATATTACATTTATTAGTATTGTGAACGTGAAGCGGATTTTTAGCAATAAATGAAATTGCAGAGTTGGCAATTACCAGAGACTATAGTGCTAGCGAACAAATATATTTTATGACATGCAAATTAGGGATATTTGGATATCCACTCTCTCACTCTATATCTCCTGTGTTTCAGCAGGCTGCTCTGGATGCATTAAAGATAAACGCAAGGTACGAAGCGTGGGAGGTGCCGCCTAGCGGTTTAGCGAGTCGAATCGAAGAACTCAGAAATCCTATTTATCTAGGGGCTAACGTGACCATACCCCATAAAGAAAGCGCCATGGACTTAGTTGATGAGCTGGATCCACTAGCAGAGAAAATTGGATCTCTGAACACCATCGTTAACAGGAAAGGAAAACTGCTGGGATATAACACCGACGCCGGTGGATTTCTTAAAGCATTAAAGTCGACAGAATCGTTTGATCCTAAAGGTGCGAATGTATTAATCATTGGCGCTGGAGGGGCTGCTAGGGCGGCAGTGTGTTCACTTTTGGGACTCAATATATCCAGATTGGTGATTGCTAACAGGACGCTTGATAGAGCTATTTCTCTCGGGAAATATTTCTCTTCCAGCATTGAAGTGTCGGCCATTGGAATGAATGATTCCCGACTCACAGAATATGCTAGGAGATCGAGACTGATTATCAACTGTACATCCATGGGAATGAAAAATGGGCCCGCTGAGCAGTTGTCTCCACTGGGGTCGACCGCCATTCAAGAGGGATCATTAGTATGTGACATGGTCTATAACCCGGCTATGACACCCTTGTTGGTTGAAGCTATCAAGTCTGGGGCTTCAACTTTGGGGGGGGTATCGATGTTGATATACCAGGGTGCTGCGGCATTTGAATTATGGACGGATACTACTCCACCCATAGGTGTGATGTTTAGAGCTGCAAAAAAGGCTCTAGAGCTGAATCAGTAATTTTGATCCGCTTTGTTTTGTAATTCGTAAAGCTTTGTTATTGCCTCTAGAGGCGTCATATTGGATATTTCTATGTCCTTAATTTCATCTACCAGCTGTGTTGGTTTATCAAGAAACGACAGTTGAACTCCTTCAACAGTATCGCCGGTAGCTGATAGTTTGACAGATCCTTGGTATTCTTCCAGTTCCCTGAGTATTTCCCAGGCCCTATTGACAATACTGGATGGAATGCCTGCAAGCCTGGCTACGTGTACACCATAGCTCCTGTCTGCACCTCCTTCAACAATGCGTCTAAGGAAAACGACATCACCGTTATCTTCGGTCACTGAAACATGGTAGTTTTTTGCTCTCGATAGCTCACCGCTTAGGCTTGTCATTTCATGGTAGTGTGTGGCGAAGAGTGTTTTGCAACCGAGACTTGAGCTGTTATGGATGTATTCCGCTACTGAGCGGGCAATCGCTAGACCGTCGTAGGTGCTTGTACCTCTCCCAATCTCGTCAAGAATGATTAATGAATGAGGAGTGGCTTGATTTAGTATTGAGGCTGTTTCAACCATTTCCACCATGAATGTAGATTGACCTGCTGTAAGATCATCTTGCAGACCGACTCTTGTAAAAATTCTGTCGACTACGCCTATATCAGCTGATTTGGCTGGCACATAGCTTCCAATTTGTGCCATCAATGTAATAAGTCCGACTTGTCTTAGGTATGTTGACTTCCCTGACATATTGGGGCCAGTTAAAATAATGATCTGCGACTCTTCCAAATTCAAGTCGGTGTCGTTTGAAATGAACATACTTTTTGTGGTTATGTTTTCAACGACGGGATGCCTGCCTTCTTCTATGTGTATTCGCCCCGAGCGGTTCAGGGCCGGCTTAGTGTAATTCTCGTGCTGTGCAACGAGAGCAAATGAGTTGAATACATCAACCAGCGCAAGAGCCTCAGCTGATTTCTTTAACGTTGACACTTCTAAGGAAACTACTTCACATATCTTTGAAAAAACCTCAGATTCCATGAATGCTATACGGTCTCGCACTGTTAAAATTTGTGCTTCTAGCTCTTTCATCTGGGGAGTGATATATCTTTCGCCTCCAACTAGGGTTTGCTTTCTTATGTAGTGTTCAGGGACGGAATCTACATGGGAGCGACTTACCTCAATGTAGTATCCGAATACTCTATTGAATCCAACTTTTAGTGTTTTGATACCAGTTTTCTCACGTTCGTCTGATTCCAGAGAGGCCATTTGTTTTTGGGACGTGACCAATTCCCCTTTTAGTTGATCTAATTTTTTTGAATATCCTGTTCTGATGGCATTTCCATCCCCGGTGGTTGTTGGGGGGTCATCATTTAAAGCGCTGGAAAGTGTGGCAAGTAGTTCTGAATGATTCCCAAAAATATTTCTAACGAATTGAATTTTGTGTGCGTCATCTCCCGTAGCCAGCAAGTCAATTAAATCTGGAATTGCTGATATGCTTTTTGCTATTCCTATAAGGTCTCTTGGTGTCGCTCTCCCCGTGGCTACTTTTGTTGAAAGTCTTTCTAGGTCAGAGATGTTTTTGAGTCTTTGAAGGATGTTTCGTCTGCGCGTCCCACTCTCAAAAAACCAGCTCACCGCTTCCTGTCGCATCTCTATCTCAGACACATTTAATAGCGGTTTCCCAATCCACGTCTGTAAAAGCCTACCTCCCATTGGGGTCGAAGTTCTGTCAAGTATAGAAAACAATGAAGATTCGCTTGTATCCCATCTTCCCGCCAGAAACAGTTCAAGATTTCTTCTTGTTTGTCTATCCAAAACCATAAATTCATTGACTGAGTAGGTCTGCAAATTGGTTATCCCCAAAAGGGCATCCTTTTGATGGTCCTCTAGATACTCAAGGATCGATCCTGCAGCTTGAATTGCTAGAGGTAAATGATCACATCCAAAAGACTCAAGGCTAGCCACTCCAAAAAAATCTTTAACTTTAGTAACTGAATTGATTGGATCGAAATTGGACATATCTATTACGGTTGCAACCGAAGCGGTATAAAGGGTTACATTGTCAGACCATTCTGAGCCCAACAGGACCTCTTTTGGAGAAAGTCTTGCTATCTCGGATTCAATTCTGTCTGACTTTAACTGCGTGGTAAGAAAATCAGATGTAGTAATGTCCACTACTGATATTCCAGCTTCCTTTCCTCTTATCACTACTGCCATGAGGAAGCTGTTTGAGCTCTGTTGTAGAAGACTGTCTTCAATCACAGTCCCAGGCGTAACTATACGTACAACTTCTCTGTCAACTATACCTTTTGAAATAGAGGGGTCACTGGTTTGTTCACAAATTGCTACCCTGAAACCCCTATTTATTAGTCGAGTTAGATAGCCCTCTAAGGCATGATATGGTATTCCAGCCAAAGGAACCTTCTGGCCCTTACCCATCTCTCGGGATGTCAGAGCTATTTCTAACTCTCGGGAAATTATCCGAGCATCCTCGTCGAAGGTCTCATAAAAATCGCCCATACGAAATAGCAGGATTTCGTCTTTATGATCTGACTTTATTCTCAGATATTGTTTGCGAGCTGGTGTTGTCATATGAAGCTTCGTTTATTTCTGATGTCTATGGTAAGTTTAAAGAATTAGTTTGTTATGTGCAGCAAAAGTTCATAAATCAAAAAAGGCCTGCTCTAAGGCAGGCCTTTTTTGATAATTTAGAAATAAATTTAGTCATCTTTCCAAAATCTTTCCTCAAGGAAATCAAATCCCAAGGGAACAACTTTTTCTTTCACGTCCTCAATCATTCCTGGATGGCCACAGGCGTACACCATAGTTTCTTCGGTAGAAAGACCCAGCTGTTGAATCTTATCTAAAACGATGGCATTAACCCTTCCCTTGTCTCCTGTCCAGTCATTATTTCTTTGCTCCTCAGGTCGGCTGACGGTGGGTACAAAGGTTATAAGTTCAGGGTGTTCTTTGGACAACGCGATGAATTCCGTGTCGTATACGAATTCGTCTGAGTAACTGGCGCCTTCAAGAACATAAAAATGATGTCCACTTTTGCCAGCCTGTAAATAGTCTCTGACGAAACTGACATATGGAACCACGCCCGTTACAGTAGAAACTAGGAGCTGATGCTTTTTCTCATCTTTGAAAGTAAAAATTCCCTTTGCTCTCGGCCGTATAGTTACCTTGTCTCCCTCTCCTAGACCCCATAGCAGGGGGGTAAGTACTCCACCCTCTTCAACAGGAACAAGCTCTAAGAAAAGTTCTATTCGTTCTTCATGAGGAGCGGAAGCAATCGAATAAGCTCTTTCGACGCCGTCGTGTCCGATCGTGCAATATTGACCGGGTTTGAAAGTATAACCCTTTGGTTTTTCGATCCACACAAGTGTAAGGTCGTCGGTTTTGTCGACTCTTTCCAATATCTCTACTTCGGCAAGTGGCGGCCTTTTGATCACCTTTCTAGTAGCCATGATGTTATAAGTCCTCTGTATAGACTGAATTTTTAGGTCGTTAAATTTTCTCTATCCGTACATTGCGAAGGCTAAGATTATCCGATTTGAGCACCGGGTCGCTGTCACCACTACTTACGAGATCTTCAACCAGACTCCCAAATAAACTAGTCGACGCCGCCATTCCTTTATGAATCCCGTTGAGATGAGCGATTCCATTCATTGAAAAGCCTTGTCCCACTAGTCTGACGCTGTCTCCTTCTGCTATTCCGTATCCAATTGCGTCAGATTCGTTCATTTCCACAATTTCTGATCTCGTTATCGTGTTTTTGCCAGAGACTGTGTCTATGCCTGCATCTCTGTCCGGTTGATGAAGGACTCTACCAGGGACGAAGGTAATTGGATATTCTGAGTTAGTCCCGTTCGCTGATACAGTTGTTCGGGCGACAACCGCGAATTTGGAATTATGAGAGCTTCTTTTTATTAGCTGTCCACTCTTATTGACTTGGTCTAAGTCCATGTCCTTGTATAAAGAAACACTTTGCTGTATTTCCGTGAATACATCGGAAGAGTTTTTAAATTCGAACCCACTAGCACCCATTCTTTGAGCAATCTGTGAGAATATTCTCCATTCCTCGTCTGCTTCGTTGGTAGGGCCAATAGCCGGGTTGACGCGATGTACTCGCCCTTCTAGATTGGTGTATGTGCCAGATTTTTCGGCAAATGTGGAAGAAGGTAAAACCACATCAGCTATATCTGTCAGGGTGCTTTCAAAGGTGTCATGGGCAATTACCAACTCGGCTTTTTCAAAACCCTTGTAAAATTCTCCTAATTGAAGGTCATCAAAGGTAGGACTATCTCCCACAACTTCAATCGCTTTAATTTTTCCTGATATGAGAGACTCAGCTAAATTTGTTATTCCAATTGCAGAATCGTCAGGTTCCGCATAGTCAGGTAGGTATTCTGCACATGCCCCAACATCCCTTGCTCCTTGTTCATTAGCACCCTTGAACATTGGATATATACCTGAAGGTCCTTTACCAATATTGCCTGTCATCAGGGACAGATTAACCACTGACTTGGTGCAATTCTGACGAAGGTCAGGCGAGACTGTTTCAAGACCGTAAATTGTGGAAGAAGTGTCAGTGTTGGCAAACATCCTTGCCGCTTCTCTTATTGCCTCTTGTGGAACCCCCGTGGTCATTTCTATATCTGCTAGATCGTAGTCCCACAACGAGTTTCGAAACTCTGCGAAGTCCTCGCATGACTGGCAGGCATCATTGTCTTCTAGTGATTCATCGATAATTGCTCTCATGATTCCACCTATCAGGTCGACTTCAGAATCTACCTTGGGTCTAAGCCAAATATCAGCATATCTGGTAAGTTCAGTCTCCCTCTGATCAATAACAATTATCTTGGTTCCGTTTGCAGCGGCTTGTTTTATAGGAACTGAGACGACGTTCTGACTCTCAGTTATGTTTGAAGAAACGACCAGCACACATTCTGTGTCAAGAAGTTGCCAAATTCTGGAACTTGATGTTCTTGTACCAATCATCTCCCCCAAGGGTTTAGTAATTTCTGGGTGCGTGTTAGAAGAGATATCCACATTTGCAGAATTCATGAATTCCCGCGTGAACTTCTGACCTACATAGTGGTCCTCATTTGTTCCCCGAGGAGATCCAATCAGGGCAAACTCTCCATTCATATAATTCGATAACTTATCCGATATGAAGTCGAGTGCGATAGGCCAACTCGTTTCCTCTAAAACGCCATTGTTACGAATCATTGGTTTGTCTATTTTTTTTCTACTGTTTACAAAATCAAGCCCGAATTTCCCTTTGTAGCACGCCATTCCTCTATTGGCTTCAGCGGTTCTCTCTGGAATGGCCCGAATTATTTTGTTTCGCTTGCTGACATCTAAAGTAAGCTGGCACCCTACGGGGCAGTGGGGGCAGGTACTAGTGATCTTTTTTGTCGCTTTATCCCATTTATAGTCTCTTTCCACCAATGCGCCGGTAGGGCAAACGTCAATACATGCCCCACAAAATTCGCAACCAGATTCCAGTAGCGATGTGCCCTGAGATGTCCCGATGATACTTCTGCCAGATCTGTCCTTTAATGTGATAGCACTGTCTCCTCTCACTTCGTCACAGGCTCTCACACATCTTGCACATACTATGCAAAGGTTCATGTCCATATCAAAATATGGATCCTTGACTTCCTGAGGCATATGTCTGTTGTTGTAGGTGAGGGGAGTGGTAAGCTCCATCTCCATGTATCTCACAGTATCTTTAAGTTCACATCTTTCATTTTTGGGGCAAGTGACGCATCTGTCGTTGACTGTCACATGTCTTAGACAGACATCTGTTGGCCCACAAAGATCTATTCTGTGACAGTTTAGGCATCCATGAGGGTGTTCTGAAATTAATAAATCTAAAATACCTTTTCTTAGCGAGACTAGTTCATCTGTGTTGGTCTCAACTCGCATTCCCTCTGATACTGGAGTGGTGCATGACGCGGGACTGCCTGGAAGTGATCGGTAAGATCCATCAGGTGTTGGAGCTTCCGCTTTTACCACGCACATTCTACAGGCTCCGTACGGCTTCATTCCGGGGTAATAACATAGATAGGGGATATATAAGTCGTTGTCCATGGCTGCCTGAATTATCACGCTTCCAGTCTCTGCCTGAACATCCACTCCATCGATTGTTAGATTTACCTTGTCTGCCATCTCATTCTCCAGGTGCGAATTCGGTTGCATATGGACGCGTATTTTTGGGAACTATTTTGCGATTGTCACAGCTCCCGGTAGGGCAAATTCCTTCTTCTGTGTGGGATTTAAAATCACTCTCAAAATGGGTTATTGCTGATCTGATCGGTCCAAAGCCCAATTGACCATGTCCACAAAGAGATCCAGCCTCCATAGTTCCCCCAACACTTCTCATTAAATCCATGTCTCCAGGTTTACTTTCAAAATTAGATATTCTTTCCACTATCTCTAACAGATGTTCCATTCCCAATCTACAAGGAAAACATTTACCACAAGATTCATATTGACAGAATGCTACCAATACTCTGGTGAGATCTACCGCACATACATCCTCGCTTCCAACTATGATGCCACCAGATCCAAAAATAGCTCCAGCTGATCTCATTTCATCAAAATCGATGTGAATGTCGCGGCTATCTGGTCCGAGAACTCCACCAAGAGGCCCTCCGGTTTGTAGCAACTTCAACTTTCTTCCCCCAGACACTCCACCTCCCAGGTCATCGACGACCTGACCCAATGACATGCCCATTGGTACTTCGTATAATCCTGGTTTGTTTACATCGCCGCTCAAGCACACTATCGCCGTCCCAGTACTTTGATTAACGCCAATAGACGAAAACCATTCGGCTCCTTTTGAGATAATCTCAGGAGCATAGGCCAGGGACTTAACATTGTTTATGTTGCTTGGTTTGCCCCAAACCCCAAATGCTGCAGGGAATGGAGGTCTAAATCGAGGCATTGACCTTTTGCCTTCTACAGCCTCCATCAAAGCAGTTTCTTCCCCTGCTACATATGACTCCCCTGTAAGAGCTACCTCAATGTCAAAACTGAAATCTGAACCAAATATGTTTTTCCCCAGAAGGCCGTTTTCATAGGCTTCTGCTATTGCATCTTCGGTTCTATTTATAGGGCCATCGTGCCCATGTCTAATAAACACTATTCCATTGGATGCGCCTGTGGCATATCCCGCAATGGCTAACCCTTCTAACAAAGTATGCGGATCACTTTCGAGTATTCCTTTATCGTTGTAAGCTCCCGGATCCCCTTCTTCGCAATTACACAGTATGTATTTAGTGGGACCGGGGGCTCCTACAAGGAAGCTCCACTTTACTCCAGTCGGAAAGGCTGCTCCGCCGCGTCCTCTTAGCCCAGAATTCTTAACTTCATCGATCACTTCGGAGGATTCCATTGTGGTTACGGCTTTGTAAAGACCTGAATATCCACCTGTTGCGATGTACTGGAGTATGTCCCCCGGTGCTGTATGCCCCGCGTTTCTTAGAGCTATCCGATTTTGTAATGCGATACCCGGTATATTTTCCATAGAACCGGTAGAATCTGTAACTTCTCCTTCACCCATATATCCCAGTACTCTGGATTCTGACAGGAGATCATTTATCAGATAATCTTCGATGATTTGCTCTACATCATCAGAAGAAACATTATTAAAAAATATTCTGGGTCTACCTGGTTTTTTTATGTCTAAAAGTGGTTCTGCATAACAGAGACCTAGACATCCAACTTCGTCAAAATTTGCCTCTATAGATCTCTCAGACAAGACAGTCTTTAATCTATCCGCAACTCTGAAGGCCCCGGCTGCATGTCCGCACATAGCGGTTCCAATTCGTATGAGTGGAGTATCCCCATTGGATCGAGTTTCCCAATATGAAGTCGCTCTATCTTTTAATTCTTCGTATGTATCTTGTGTCAACGTTATCGAGCCTGTCTAGGGTGTTTTAGGGTCATCTTTGAATTGTTTAAGTAAAGAGGAAGCTTGGGCTTCTGTTACGTTCCCATAAAGTTCATGATCTATGCTTATCACGGGACCTCTTGAACAGGCTCCCAAACAGGTATTGAATCGGAAAGAAACTTTTCCATCTGGAGTATCTCCCTCATCTTCCAATCCAAGTTGTTCCAGAACTTCATCAAGAACTTTTCCCGCTCCAAGTAGATGACAGGTTGGTCCCCAACAAACCTCCACTGAGTGATCTCCAGGAGGGCTAAATCTGAAATTAGGGTAGAACGAAGCCACGCCAAAAACGGTGTTTATTGTGGTCTTCATGGCAATAGCTACTTCTTCAATGCCCTCGTCGGGAATGTATCCAACTGAGTCCTGAATTGCCAGAAGAGATGATAGTACGGTTATAGTAGGTCTCTTCTGGGATGCTATAGCCCCTTTAATGTGTTTCCTGAGGCTGTCATTTTCGACGGTCAAAGACGTCTCCATCACCTTCGCAAAAATCGCCATAATGATAGCACAGCCACTAGTGAGTAACAATTCATGTTGAGCTGAAATTTGTTATAGCGAGTTGGGCTATGTCCCGGCCCATTTTGACACTGTAATTAGTCCCTCGATCTTCCGGATAGATTTGCGAGGTGTTTGCTAAATATAAGTGCTTTATACCTGTATCGTGTGGGGGCATTCTATCTGAATAGTTTGGACCTATTATGGGTTGGGCACCATCGATTTTGTGATGATGTACCTCTCTTATCCATTTCTTGCTGAACTGCGGATTGATTTTTGCAATGTGAGGAAGGTAGGCATTTAGGAGTTCATTTTGAGTCATAGAATAATATCTATTGTCGCTTGTTAAGTAATTGGATAGATATACTATGTGATTTCCACCGTAATGAGAGGCGTTGATTAAGTTTGTGTGCTCTATGACACCCACGAAAGGTATTTTTCTATCTGCTATGTTCAACCAGTACTTATTAGAAAGAGGTCTGTCTAAAATAAGTATCAAAAGTACTGCAGACATGTAGGGAATGCCGTGAAGTTTTTGACTGTATTCCTCACTGAGCACGTCAGTTAAAGTATCAAAAATATGGGATGGAGTGGATGCTATTACTACGTCAAATTTTTCGTGTGTGATTTCCCCGTTGAGCTCTATGTTCATTCCGGTAACTTGTCTGGAATCAGTTGTTATTTTGGTGACTCCAGTAGATAGGTTTATTTCTCCATTCATAGCAGTAATTTTTTCTGCTAGAACATCAAACAACTTTTTGAAACTTCCCATTGGATAACCCAACAATTCTTTGGAAAGGGGATGTTTTCTAGAGGCAAATCGGGTATTCATCTTGCCCCAAACCCACGCCATACCAACCTCTTCGTAGTGAGCCTCACCGAATTTACCTCTTAGCATTGGTCCCCAAAATGCTTCATAAACCTGAAGACCAACATTATTTTTTAGCCAGTTGACCGCTGTTTCAGATTCAATAGATTTCCAGTTCTTCAACCTTCGTATCTTTAATGAGGATAATCCAAGTTTGATTCTGTTTCGGAGGGATAGTGGCTTATATCTTAGTAGGTCCCATGGAGTGACAAAATCATAAATATGGTCGTTATAAAGAGTACCAACAGTAGATGGAATCCATTGAATTTCGTCACCGATCTCCAATTCTTTGCAAAGCGTGATAATCGAATCATCACTAGTGAACCAGTGATGATAGCCGCGTTCGATAGGGGTTCCATTTATGTTAAATGTGGAGGCATGGCCACCTAGAAAATCATTCTTTTCGTATATTGAAACACGATGCCCAAGTTTAGCTAAATCGTATGCTGCTGATAAGCCCGTTGCTCCTCCCCCTATTATGCCCACCCTCATTTGTTTACCTCTGTGCAATTGCTAGTCAGTGATTCATCAGAATCCTTGATGTCTTTTGCGACAGATAAAATGGAGGATCCGTTAAACCAGAGTAATATTTGGCCTAGTAGAGTAACAGGTATAAGAAGGCATAAGTGAGTCACTGCTGCAAAGGCAGCGGCTTCGGAGCGAGGAATTGAGAATTTTGGAATTAGCACTAGAGTCTCCCGGGCGATTACCTCAAATAACCCAATGCCACCTGGAGCGGCAGGAACGGAGGATCCTATGTTAGTAATTCCCGTCACAAGAACTGAACCGGCTATCATGGAGCTTGTGTTGTCGATATAAGTGTTGATGCCTAGGCTCATAATGATGAAATAGAACAGGACCGATTCACAGAGCCATATAGGCATTGAAAGTAGTAGTGTCCCAAAGAGAATTCTTTTTTCCCGCAAAGCTTCGAATCCGTCCAGTAATTTAACCGCCACATCGTAGGATTTCCTCGCGACTCTACTAGGCAAAGGTGAAATTGCGAGTCGGATTAAAAATTCTGTTCTTTTTCGGAATATTGCAGCCAGGATAACCATGATAAACATGCCTGCAAAAGGCAGTACAAAAATAGAAATTAATAGGTTTTCATTTATGTCCATTGTCTTCGACAGTGCTGTAACGGTGTCAGGTAAGGGAATAAATACAGCGCTTACACCTATAAGCAATAGAAGGGATATCGCGTCCATCAGACGTTCTACAAATATAGTTGTCAGACCGGTGGCGGTGTTTATTCGCTCACGTTTGTAAAGGAAAAAACTCCTTATAAGTTCACCTATCCTAAATGGAAGTACGTTGTTAGCCATATATCCGACAATCACTACTGGGAAAAGTCTTTTAGTGGGCACGACTTTTGTTGGTTTCAGTAGGAGCTTCCATCTGTAGGTCCGGATTAACAGGGATATAAAATAGCCAAGAATGCCCGGCGCAAAATAATAATAATTGGCTTCCTTAATAGAAGAAATCATATTACTTAAATCTGTTGTTAGGAAAAAAATAGATAGGAGTACTATTCCAAATCCTATTCCTGCCAGTTGTTTCATGTCGACTGCACTTAAGGTCCGTGTCGAATTTTCTCTGTCACAAAGTTTATGTCAGGATGTCCTTCTTTTACATATAAATAGGCATCTTCACTTCCTATGTTTTCGGCTATACCTTCTCGAAATAGCCAATACCTCGTAATTCTTTGCCAATATTTGATACTAACAACTTGTGATGCCAATTTCGCTATGGTGAGATCGCGATACGTGTATTCGGGAAACCACCACCTGTGGGGTACTCTAATGGATGGAAGGAAATCTCGTGAAAATGCTTTATCACTTGCCTCTTTATTTCGCGAATGTACAAGTATGATTTCGGAATGAGTTGTTGTAGGACTATTGTCGCTACTGAAGACAGGGTAATCTACAGTTTCATAGTTGCGAAGATACCAGGTCCAAGGCCATGTAAATCCACTGGTTTGATCAATTGTAATATCCGGTTGTTGGGTCGCTCCCATTTGATGAGCAATATGATCAATGCTTTTCATCGTTAGTTTTATGTCAGGAGAAGTTTGCGTATACACCATCATTTCTACGGGTATGTCACTGTTATTAAAGCTGGCTTTTATAGAAGTACGTACGGTTAGAATTGATAAAAATAGTGCGGATCCTATAAATAAAAGAGCCAAACTAGACTGGATAGTTTCAGGTTTTGATCTTCTTAACACTAGAAAACACAAATAGACTAAGAACGCAACGACTGCGACAGGAATCAACATAGCTATATCTGGTTTGAAATCAGGTAATGTCAATACGACCACGCCAAAAGCAATCATTGCTAAGGGTCCGATTAAAACTGTGAATATTTGATCGAGTTGTAAGACTTTTGACCAGTTCACGGTATTAACCAAATCGCCTATGAATCGGCCTGAAAGTACTATCATGGGTAGGGTGATATTCACTAGTAACCATGGCATCTTTTCGCTTGCTATGGTGTAAACAACAAAAGTTGAAATGCACCAATACACAAGGTATATACCAAACTTGCTTCTCCTTCGAATATAGAAAATCACTGCCAAGATAGAGGTAAGTAGAGGTAAGTACTCATATATTGGCGCAATTATTAAATAATAAAATAATGGTTGATCTCCACGTGCTTCTCCTTGTTGGACTATCCAATAGCCCAATGATTGCCATATCCCAGAAGGTATACCAGCGCCAATGTTGGTAAAAAAAGTGGTATAGGCTGTCAGCCATATTGAGTAAAATATTAGAGCTGATCGCCACCAGATTCTCCAACACCATTTATAGCCAATATAAACGGATAAGCTAATTAATATTGACGTGGTTAGAACCCCTATAACCTTTCCTCCACCGACTGGCATACCAACCCTTCCTACGTCACCAAGAAGAGTCAAGTTAGTCCAATCTAGGAGTAAAGTATGTTGAAATATTCCGATGCTCGCCGCCCACTGGGGCAGTGTGATAGCGATAAGAAATAATCCAAGAGAAAAACTCCTGGGTATTTTTGTTATAGCGATTCCTGGTTGGATAGAGTCAGTAATGCCCTTTATAAATTTTTTATATATAGTTGGATATGATTCGGTCCTCAAATCGATCAGTGGAAATAGTCGTTGCCAAATTTGCATTAAATAAATTGCAAGGCAATAAAATCCAATCAAACCGGTGATTAGGAATGCACTTTCTTTTGTGCAAAAGCTTAGCGCCATCAAACCTGAGATCCAGTACATACTTTTGCTGGAACCTTTTTGTAAGTAATCCCAAACCAGCATTATTATCGCGAATGTGAAAACAGCCATAAGTATGTCGTTTCGGGCGAACCTGCTGAAGTAGAGTAGGGAGGGGGAGATACAAAGCAGCAGCGACGATATCAGGGCTCCCTCTCTCCCAAGCCATTGCCTAAAAATTAAGGGAATTAAAATTAAGGCCGACCCTGCAATTCCGTATATTAATCTTGCTGTGAAATCACTGTCACCAAACAAGAAAAAGAGTCCAGCTGTCAGTTCCATTTGGAGTGGACCGTGCATCATTGGATTATGTGTTAGACCATTTCCTTGCGCTAACTGCCACGAATAAAAAGCGTGGAGGCTTTCATCATGATGCATAGCTCTTTCTGAAAGTTGGAACAGACGCATAAAAACTGACACACCGACAATCACAGCGTACGCGAGGATTTCGTATCGGTGATGAGTTTTTAGTGACTTTAGCTTGTGGTTTAGAGAGGTTCTCGAAATCATCTCAGTTTTCTAACCTGTATATCTCTATGTTTGGCTGCGAACCAAAGATTCTGGTACCCATACTTTCAAACTTTGATAGGCCTAAAGTACCGTAGGCTTGAGCCTCCTTTGGTCCGACTATGATGTATTTGACCTGATACTTGGCCAAAAGTTCCTTTGCCAAGTTTACGTCGAAAGTTTCGTAAATCGTTTTGACATCTAAGACTCTTTGCTCAATGTTGATAGAATCTCCTCTCCATTGCTTTTGATGTCCAGGCCAATTTATTACACTTGGTATTCCGGTGTTCATAGAAATAATTCCAGAGTCTCCCCATTCTCCTACTGCCTCAACTAACCCATCTGATCTGCTTATCTCAGAGCGGGCAAAATTAATAGCATTTCTGGTATCTGAACTTTTCTCGTCGAGAAATATGAGTCCGTCAAACGATTTGAAATGGGATTCATTTGTTTTAGTTGCAATGGCTGCAGGAGCGTAGTACATAGCCATCAAAAGAATTGCTAGCGAACAAGCCCCCCAAAATCGGAGTAACCATCGGTTTTTATTTGTGGTTAAATGATATTTCTGTGCACAAAAATGTACTATTACTCCTATGCTCACTGCTAGAAGGATCCAGGCTTGGTAGTAGAATTTGAAGACAGTATTCATACGATTACCATAGACATCACCGACGTAAATGAGTTCTGGTATAAGGACTAACATTAGTCCTAGACTCATGAGTAGTAGAACAATAGATTCTCTAGCCAAACCTGCGCTTTGAATCTTAGACATAGCGGTGGAAGTACAGATGAATATCAGGGCGGTAATTGGTACGGCTACTCCTGTAAAACCCGGTCCATCTGGAGAAATACTTCCTGGTAAAAGGCCTCTGATAATCCAGGGAGAAAATGCCACTATTGAGGCCACTAATAGAGATTCTTTCCATTTTACAGACACTGGTGTGGTCCAAAATTGAGAAACTATATATGGGACTACTAATATCAGTAATGGGCCCCAGACAATTAGAAAGTGAATCATGCCAGTTTGAACAGGACTAGGTTGTAAACCAGTTACGGAACTTTGGAAGTTAAATAGAAAAGGAGATAAAAATATAGCGGCTAAAAAAATTGAACTAACTGGGACAAGCATAGAATTCAATATCCCTTGTTCGTAACCTGAAATCCATCTTAAAAGATAGATGAACAATAAAATGGTTACCACAACCGGAATGCTCCACATATTAACGAAAGAAACCGTCGCTCCAGAAATAGCAATCAAAATAATCAGACTCAGTGTAGATTTATTCAGCTTTGATGGTGAACCTCTAAAAGAAGCACCTAGGCAGAGCGTACAGAACATGATTAGGAATGGGCCACCCATCACATGAGGATGGAGATCTCCTAACAAATAGCTGAAGAATGGGAATTCATTGATAGTGTAGTCAATTCCTTGCTTGTCGCATGATTCTCCAAAAAAATTAACTATCCGGCTACTTTTAAACCACCACCAAAATTCTATTGGTCTCCAGCTGTCTACGGCCCTGGCTGTAGTTGAGCCAAGGCCTTCGATACATATTTTGTCCCAAAATGCAGAATTGGCCATGCGATTCTGTGCGACAAATGAAAGTCCTCCATAAAGATTGGAGAGGAAAATTGTTGATACCGATGAGATGACGCCTACACCAATTAATGATCTAATTTTGGTGCTATGGGGTAGGAGTGAGGATGCCAGCCCAAAAACGGCAGTCCCCATTAGAGCAGGAATGAATATGAGAGACAGGTTGTATGTGATTTCAGGTCTGGTAAAGGTTAATGAACCTATATTCCCAAATATCCAATAGCCAAAATAATAGTAGCTTATCTGTTCACCCCTCATCCATGGATCTAGGGGTCCTCCATTTCCGGCTCCCATAGCCGCGTTTAAAAAAGCTAAATCCATCGGCTGTTCAGTATGGTTGATGGACGGATCGTTGAATTTGAATAAAGCGAATATACCCAGAATAACTAGGTAAATCAGTTCAGCTGCGCAAATAAGCTTCCATTCGCGCTTAAAAAAGTACAAGATCTGAGATATATGCTTTAAGCCGATGTATGTGGATATGCAAATAAATATCAGAGTTATGGCCAACAGTACTCTTCCCGAAGGTCCCGATATTCCTAACATGCTTATCAGCCAAGATGTCAGTCCCAATGAAGACAAAGCCACTAGCTTGGATATGCTAAACCCTTTATCCCTCAGGTTGGGTACTATTTGGGAAACAAGTGGGAATGCTGCCAGCCCTAGTATTTGAATAGTCAGGACCCAGGCTAATAGTTGAAACATATCGAGATTATAAGTGGTGAATAGTGAGCCACTTTACGTTGGTGTTGTTGGGAGCAAGCCTTTAGCAAATATCGTAGGATCAAAGACTGCTATGTCATCTGGTTGTTCGCCTGTGCCCACAAATGCGATGGGTAATTCCAAATCCTTAACTATTGGGATAGCAATTCCACCCTTGGCGGACCCATCAAGTTTGGAAAGAAATACGCCATCACATTTAACAGCACTCCCAAAGGCGCTAGCCTGACTAATGCCATTTTGACCAGTTGTGGCGTCTATGGTCAATAAGACTCTCACAGAGGCATCTCCTGATTCTCTGATAGTAATTCTATAGATCTTTTTTAATTCCTCCATCAAATTTAATTTTCCCTGGAGCCTGCCGGCAGTGTCGATAATCGCAACATCTTTGTTCCTATTCTTGGCGGCTGAGATAGTGTCAAAAGCTACAGCCGCTGGGTCAGAACCTTGTTGATGGGTGATTACATCTATTGAAAGCTTGTCACCCCATGATTGAAGCTGTTCAGAACCTGCCGCCCGAAAAGTATCTCCAGCTCCAATAATTACAGATTTTCCAAGGTTCATGTACCATTTGGAGAGTTTTGCGACTGTTGTTGTTTTGCCGGCCCCATTCACACCAACCATTAGTATTACTAACGGGAGTTCGGCGGGATTATCTAGCCAGTTAGGGCCCTTAAGGTTAAGTGAGTCATAAACGATAGAGCGTAGGCAGACAATGACTTCCTTGCCTGTATTTGCACCTTCTTCCTTGGCTCGTTCCCTAAGTTGATCCAATATCAAATTTGTGGCGCTAAATCCTAGGTCACATGAGATTAAGATATCCTCCAACTCCTCCATGGTATCTTTGGTAATACCCGAAGACCTGAAAATATTTCCTATTTGTCCGAATATGGATCCTCGAGTCTTAGTCAGCGCATGATTGATATTTTCATCGTTTTTTTTTCCAAAAAAATTGAGCACGAACCCCTCCGGCGATTTAGATTCAGGTTATGACCAATTATGTAATCTAAATCAGACTTTTAGATTACATCTCTACGTCATGCACTGAAAGGGTAACAGTTGTTATTCAAACAGTGTTCTAATTTTTTATTTGAGTCAGTATAGGTCCTCCGATTTTTTTGGATATAGGGCCTCTAAAGAGCTCAAATCTGCATTAAACATAGAACCTGTCAATATATTGACTATGAATAATAATATATCTACAATATCATAATTTGAAATACTGAAAAGGCGTGAATGTTTATGGAACTTCGAGAGTTGAAGAGTTTTGTTATAGCGGCGAGATTCAGAAGTATATCTAAGGCTGCCAATGAACTCGGTCTTGGGCAGCCCACGGTCACAACTCATATTAAAAAACTCGAAAAAGAACTAAATATGGTGCTTTTTGACAGGGTAACAAGACCAATTAGACTGACTCTTTCAGGACAGACAATATTTGATTTGAGTCAGCCGTTGCTTGATGGAATTGATTCCTTGGCAGTCAGGACATCGGAAGCAGAGGAGCGTGGCCCGGTAACAATTGCCTCGACTCCAGACATCATTCCACATACTCTCCTACGAGTGGTTAAAGTATTTAACAACCTCTATCCCAACGTTTACCTTCGCATACAGTCTGCTACAAGGACTGAGGTAATTGGGATGGTGAGGACGGGGGAGGTGGATGCAGGGATCATACAGCACCCAGACAGAGGGGATGATCTTCATTTTGAACCTCTTTTTCTGTATGAAAGGGTGTTAATAGCCCCTAAAGGACACGATTTGTTAGCTGCTCCTATGACATCGCTGGACTCTATATCGAAGTATCCATTGATATTAATGGCCCGAGGTACTTACACCAGGTACATTCTTGAGGATCAACTTCAGAAGAGGGGATTGAATTATGAAGTCATAATGGAACTTGACAGCATGGACATGATTAAAAAATTCGTGACGATTGGAATGGGAATTTCTGTAGGTCCTCGGTTGGCAATCGAAGAAGAAGATTTGGATCATTTGGGAATGGTTAGTCTTGCTAACTTCTTGCCAGTTGACCAAGCAGGGCTAATTACCCTTCCAGGTAAGACACTATCGACGCCCGCCAATAAGTTCATTTCCGTTTTAAGGGATACTTTTGCTGCTTCAGAACATATTTGAATCGACACAGTACATTTTTAGCGAATATCGACCAATCTTGCCGTAACGAGCTGTCTGTGATTGTAATATGGTCTATTAAAACAGGTTACAAGAACGATGTTTTCTAATCCGGCATCATAAAGTTTGAGTTCTGTCTCGTGCACAACTTCAGATTTATAGGCCTGATAAATATACTCTTTTTCTCGGTTGTTTAGATAAATATGGACAGGGTCACCATCGGATAAGAAACTCGCTATTTCAGGCAAGTTATGAAACACATTACCTTCCGATTTAACCGGGCTCTCTAGATGCCCGAAGTACCATCCAGTTATGCTTTCAAGCAAATTAGAATCAGTAGGAACTCGGCCAACGACATTTTTTGGTGATTCGTATTGTTTAACACCTTCTATCTCAATGATTCTAAGTTGGTTCACCGGCGCATCTACGTCAAGTGCGGGTATTCTTATCCGGGTAGCTAGACCACTAAAATCAGGAGCTGTTAACTGGTCAATCCCGATAGGGGATAACAAACTTTCATCGATATTTACGCCTCTCAAATGATCAATTTTATGCCATCGCGAGATTCCCCAGTCCGCAGGGTGGAAATATTTGGAAAAATTCTCTGATCCATAACCTTGGATGAGAGTATTGAAAGACCCAAGTCTTTTATCCACGGGCTTGGCAATTGGTGTAGTGGGCTTGGCAATTGGTGTAGTCTCAACCTGAGATATTAATTTCTGTTCAGTATGGGGTCTTCTGTTGGATTGTAAATCCGGTGAAAGTCGATTCTTAATATTTTCAGGGGTAACGGGCTCAGATATATTTATAACTTTTGGAGGTATTGGAGTTGGATTAGGCGGCAGAAATGTACTTTGGATGGTTACAGTTGGAGAAATCAATGGAGTTGTTGCTTCAACATTTAGAGATTCCATTTTCTCTGCCGATGATATCCCCATAATAAACAGTACAAGAGAAACGGACACGAGTAAGACACCAATTATAATGGTGGAAATCCCAACCCACTTTGAAGCAACCATGGCCTACCATTTGCCTGAAACGGACAAAATCACATTGTCCATATACCCTTTGGACGAAATTATATCAGTCGTTATGCTCAAAACATGAACACCATGAAAATTGGAACACTTTCGCCGTGTCAAAAACACTTGGTAGATAATCTGTTGAAAAAGAGATCTCAGTGAAGAGATCTCTTTTTCAACAGATTAGGCTAGTTTAAAAGTCGTTATCGAATTCG
>NZSI01000062.1 GCA_002696685.1 Chloroflexota bacterium
ATGATCTCAGATTTACGTGATTCTGGAGCATGGAAACCTCCTAACAACAAAGTGGCTCTGATTATTGGTTCTATTCCTTACAGCGTAGTAATTGCAGACGCAATGAAGGACGGTGCAAAGGAAAAAGGTTGGGATATAGCATTCGATGAGATTGTTCAAACACCAACTACTGAATGGGGTCCCGTGCTTGCGAAAGTCCGCAAACATAAACCCGCTGCTATAGCAAATACTCACTTTTTCGCTGGTGACATTGCACAATGCCAGTTACAGTTCGCTGAAAATCCTACAAACAGTCTTTTCTACTACCAATATGGGGCGTTGCAGAAGGATTTTAGGGATATAGCAGGTGACGCTTCTGTTGGGGTGTTAACTGGTACTGTTGACGGTCTGTTATCAGATGATTATGCTCAGGATTATGTTAATGCTCATGCGCAAAAATTTGGTAAAAATTCCGATCCTCAACCGGGGGCACTTAGTTATGGTCCTATGCACCACTATGCTCTTGCTGCTGCTGTTGCCGGAGGTACCGGTGAACCCGGCAACTATGATCAAAATAAAAAGATTGCTTGGGCATTAAAAAGATTTACATATCGTGGTCCATGTGGTTCATATTGGTATCATCCTGAATGGCAGGCGACGGTTCCCTACCCAACTTATACTAGGGATCCTTCATTAGGTCACCCGCATATGCTTCAGCAAATTCAGGATAAGAATAAACCTCCTGTTGTTATTTACCCCGATCCATATACCGTGGGTAAATACGAGACACCTTCATGGTTCAAGTAAGCTTGAAATTTATTTAAATAAACACTTGCTCAGGGCTCCATGAAATAATGGATAGACGTTCAAGATTGAAGACTTTTTATAGAGATGGAACGCAAGAAGGTGTAGGTGACCATGTGCCTTTACTTTCATGCAGAAGAGTCTCNGTATATTTTGGAGCCCTAGTAGCAGTCAATAAACTCAGTTTTGAACTTGAAAAGGGAACTATCCTCGGTATTGGAGGACCAAATGGAGCTGGGAAAACAACCCTTTTTGATGTTTTATCTGGTTTGCATTCACCTGATACTGGGGATATTCAACTTAATGGCAAATCAATTACTGGACTCCCACCTCATGAAATTTGTCACGAGGGCATAGCACGAACATTTCAACTTAACGCATTATTTGGCACCATGTCTGTCATGGAAAATGTGTTAATTGCATCTCAACATGGGCAAAAATCCATTGATTTTCAAAGGCCATATTTTAATAGNTCAGAACGAAGAAGAGCGGAAAGTGCTTTGGAACTTGTTGGTCTTTCTGATAAAGCAGATTTAACTGCAGCCTCCCTTGATATACTAGGACAAAAACTTTTGATGATCGCAGGTGCAATTGCGACGGATCCCCAGTTATTGTTATTAGATGAACCTGTAGGGGGACTGATACCTCGGGAAATAGAACAGGTTGAGCAAATCATCCGTANTCTTACTCATGAACGAGAGATTACGGTTATACTAATAGAACATGTTATGAGATTCCTAACAGGCTTGTCTGACGAAATTCTTATAATGAATTTTGGAGAGAAATTGTTTCAGGGTTCTCCTGAGGATCTTGCAGGTGATAAGAAAGTAATTGATGTGTATTTGGGTGAGGGAGTTTCAGGAAAAATTGGCCCAGTAAGGAAAGATGGAGTGAAAAAANCTGAGAATGGATTGGATTCAGTAGAAGAAGATTCTACTTCTCTAAAGCTTCATGAATCAGACAAATGGTCTTTAGATGTTGAGTATTTTGCAAGAAAATTGTGTCAACAGTATTTTAGTGGTCGCCTTTATCCTATTGATTATATGGAACTTGAAAGATTGTTGGAAGAACGTGGAGAAGATGATCGATCAACAAGAGTTTCTCGAGCAACACGTAGAGTAATTCATGCTAAAAAATTAGGTGAAGGTGAAAGTCAGACTTTTGAATTACTAAAGACGGTTTTAGAAGAAGAACAAAACGTAAGAGAAAAAAACATGATTTTTAGTAATAAAGAAAAACCAAAATTGGATTTGGATAACAAGTCTCTAAGGCTTCAAACCCTTGAAGAAGCAACAAAGCGTATACTTGATTCGGAATCTCGTCATGGGAATGTCGGAGGAAAAGAAATTGAAGAACTGCGAGCTGCATATTTGTTGAAGCCTTCAGTAGAGGAGAAAATTCTTAATAAATCTGAAAACATGAATAATGGATAAGAATTCTCTAAGACTAGTAAACGTTAGTTCTGGTTATGACCTACAAAAAGTCATTCATGGAATATCTCTAAATATAGAAGAAGGTTCAGTAGTAGGGATCATTGGACCAAATGGTCATGGCAAATCAACCCTAGTAAAGACTGTCTCTGGCTTAATATCAACTTGGTCTGGTCAAGTATTTTTTGAAGGACTGCCAATTGAAAAGATGCCTGCTCATGAACGNGTAACTCTTGGTGTNGTTCACGTCCCGCAGGGGGATTTGATTTTTCCAAAAATGACAATTGAAGAAAATCTTAGACTCGGTGCGGTTTTGGCTGAGAATTCTGAAGAAGTCGAACGGCGATTGGATAAAGTATTTGATTTGTTTCCTGTACTTCTAAACAGACGAGTTCAAGTTGCNAGAACTCTATCTGGCGGTGAAAGGAGAATGCTCGGGATAGGAAGAGGTTTGATGTCAAACGGTAAACTGATGTTAATTGATGAACCTTCTCTNGGATTGGCTCCTAAATTAATAGATCAAATCTATGACTCACTTAGTGAAATGAAAGAATCCGGGATCACATTTTTAATTGTGGAGGAAAATATAACAAGATTACAGAATTTAGCGGATTGGATATATTTGATGGATAACGGAGAATTTGTGTGGAGTGGTAATCCAGACGAACTCCAATCCAATTCGGAATTGCTTTCTACTTATCTTGGAGTTTAATTAGAATGGANATTTTTCTACAAGTTATATTTAGTTCCTTGACGGTCGGATCAATTTATGCGGTCGGAACAATTGCTTTATCATTATTGTTGGGAACATTGAGTATGTTGAATCTAGCCCACGGGACTTTTATTGCTGCGGGAGGTTATTCTGCTTATTGGACAATGAAAGTTATGGGAGCACATTGGATTTTCGCATTGCCAATCTCAGTTGTTGCAGGGGTAATTAGTGGTTATCTAATGTATCATCTAGTGGTTAGGTGGCTTTACGACAGACCTGATTTCGAGATTGATATTATTATTGTTACAGTTGCAATTGCAGCTTTAGGAGAGAATATATTTTTAAATGTTGCTGGACCAGAAGCCCGCCGACAACCTTTTCATATTGACGGGGGTTTTCATATTGCGGATGCAGTTTTACCTTATCAAACCATTTTAACAGTAGCCATTGCTTTAGTCTTACTGATAATTGTGGCATTAATTTTGGGAAAAACTAAAACGGGTATGGTAATCAGAGCCGTTTCTCAACAAAGAGATGCATCTAAATTGGTGGGTATCAATGTTAGTAAGTCTTATGGACAAGCAATCATAATTGCAGGAGCGATCGCAGCAGTTTCAGGAGTTCTTGTGACAGGCATGGCTCAAGTTTTTCCAGGAGTTGGCAGTAGCGTTACCCTGAAAGCCTTGGTCATTGTAATAATTGCGGGTATAGGTAATTTGCCAGCTTCAGTTTTAATGGCTTTTCTACTCGGAGCTTTTGAAGTTACTGTTCAATATATTTTTGGCGCTCGTTATGGTTTTCCTGCAATGCTTGGATTAGTAATTATCGGTCTGATTTGGAGACCATACGGAATTTTCGGAAAAGAAACAATTACAAGAGTCTAATCGTGTCAAGTCAACAAAACATTTGGGACCGTATCCAGAGGGACTTATGGATAGGATTGGCATTTGTGGTACTTTTTTTAGTATTACCCGCATTCGATCCAGGNAAATATTTTCTTACCCAAATAACCTTATTTTTCATTTGGGCAGCTGTGGTGACTCAATGGAATCTTGTTTTTGGAGTTGGCGGGATTTTTTCATTGGGTCATATGGCCATATTCGCTATTGGGGGCTATGTCATGGCAATGATGGGCTTGTACAATGAATGGAACCTTTGGGCTGCGATGATTGTTGGAGGGATAACAGCAGTCATTTTCAGCTTCCTTATGGGTGTTTTAACCTTGCGTTTAAGAGGGCCTTATGTAGCTGTAATGACGCTGGCAATTGCTCAAGTAATGCACGCATTAATTGTGACAGATGTTGAATGCTATTTTAAAAAAGAAATGATTTGCATTAATTTTACAGGAGGCGCTAAAGGTATTATGAAATTTGGTGACTTTGGATTTAAAGACTGGTTGGGCTACAAATATGTTGTCTTCGGTAATTATTATTTGGCGCTCGCATTGTTCGTTATTGGGTCAATATTTGCGTTTTCTATAATGTACAGTTCACTTGGAGCAACTTTTCGTGCTGTTAGAGATCATACGATATGTGCAGAAACTCGAGGAGTTGACAGACGAAGAGCACAACTTCTTTTGTTCTCGGTATCTGGTTTTTTTACTGGTTTGGCTGGTGGTGTATACGGAGGAATTTACCGTACAGTAGGGCCAGATACACTTACACTACCAGTACTTTTGTTTTTACTCTCTATGATGGTTATTGGTGGTCGAGGTACTCACTGGGGTCCTGTTTTAGGGGCAGGGGCTCTCATGTTAGCTGATACAACTTTACGTGGTATAGGTGATTTTCGTATCGCTGGATTGTCGTTGATCATAATTCTCTCAATAATCTTTCTCCCAAGGGGGTTAGTAGGATTAGTTTATGACATTTTTCACTGGAAACCTAGGTCACTAATACAGTTTAGAGAGAGAAGTGTTGATTTACGAAAATTCCAAAGAGATAGAAAAACAAAAAAGTTCAATCTACGTTACATCGGGAAAACAAGTAGTTTGTAATATCCTCCATAAAAACAAAAAAAGAATGGCGAGGGTAGTTAAGAGAGTAAATCATGTTTTTAATTTCTGTCACAAACTTGTAGCAAATTTGATTTAAGAAATTGACAATGGGCATTCAATATGAAGGAGTTGTTGTGCTCCTTAGAGAGATTTATTACCGTGATTTAGTGATATTGATGTTATTAACGCCGATTGGGCTTTTGTTTTTTAAGCTTGGGATGACTAGCAAGAAACATCGAATTGCGACATTGACACAAAATCTGATGTTAATGCCCGTTTCGATTATTTCTTTCTTCCTTTTTGGTTGGTTTTTTTACAAGGGGTTTGAATTTGGCCCAGGTATTACAGGTGGATGGGGAGAATCTGGAGCAGCACTTCCCTGGAGTGAATTTATGGCTACCAATCTAAACGCCACACCCGATCCTGACAACTTAATTAATACATCTATTCCATGGCACATTTTTTTGTTGTTTTCAATCATCGTTGTGTCCATAGCTGCAGGCTCTTGGATCGAAAGGATTAGAGGTTCAGCGTTATGTATATTGTCAGTGATATTAGGTTCTGTCTTTTGGGTAATAGCTGCTGCTTGGGGTTGGTCTGAATCAGGATGGCTTGTTGAGCTTGTAGGATATCATGATCCATTTGCTGGGGGAGTTATACATTGTTTGGTTGGAGGTTTTGCTCTAGGAGTACTTTTGCCATTAGGCCCTCGGTTGGGAAAACAAAGGGAGATTTTTGATGTTCGCAAGACTATTCATAATCCATGGATGTTAACGTTAGGGATGTTGATGATTTATGCAGGATTTCTTTCTTTCTATTTTGCTGCTCAGATACCTTTAATAAAAACTTTTGATAGTGGAAATGTAATTATAACAACAAATATTTACGGAGCCCCTACCACAATGTATGGAACTACTTTTAATTATTTTTTGTCACTGGCTGGTGGAATGATGATGGGATTCATTCTCTCAAGGGGGAATTTGTTCTGGATACTAGGTGGGGGATTGGCTGGTTTGGTTAGTACATCTGCTGGAAATGATCTTTATCACCCTCTACAAGCATTTCTCATCAGTGTTTTTGTGGTATGGCTAGTTTTTCGGGCANATCATTGGATAGAAAGACGTTTCAGAATTGACGACATAACAGGTGTCGTAGCCATTCATGGTTTTGGAGGATTCTTCGGGCTTATCATTTCAGGTTTTATTTTATGGGGTTATCCATCATCGCCAAACCTGGAATTCGCAGATATTAACCCTGCAGGTCAGGCTTTTGGAGCAATGTTAACTTTTTGGTTGTTTGGATTCTTCCCTGGTTACCTCGGATCCCAAGTTCTAGAATTTTTTGATGTTCTTCGGATACCTGAAGACTTGGAAATCGGTGGGCAGGATACTCTTTCAATAAAAAAACAAAAAGAAGACATCGCTGAGTTTGCAGGAATTGAAAAAGCTGTTTTAAAGGAAATAATTGAAGAAAGGAATAACTAATGGGACCNTTTGATAATTGGCTCGAAGATNTAGCAGAAATAGGACCTCTATATCCNCTCGTTGGATCAGAAGGGTTTTGGGTTGCAGTTGTTGCATTTTTTTGGATTTGGTGGCACATGGCTCAGATTCGAATAGAGTCTCAACAAGACAGGGAACAAATAGAGGCAATTGGAGAACTAGGGGATCTGTACGAAAGCCTTAGTAAAGACAGTTAGCACATAAACGAGTTTATCAATTTGATTGAGACTTTTCTACCTTTTTCACTTTTAACCTACCTTATCACTCCATTGGATTTTGATATCCAAACTCGACGATTGTCCTGATGGATTTTCTCTTGGATCGTTAATACAATAAAACTGATCACAGTAATCCCAATGACATGTCAATGAGAATGAAATATGAGACCGGGGTCATATTTGTTTTAGTCGCTGGTCTTTTTTGGTCTCTATTTGGTGTCGTTATCCGTCAGATTCAAACAGCAAATATTTGGCAAATCCTTTTCTATCGCTGTACCAGTTTATTCTTTCTTATAACGTTGGTTTTACTGATTCGATACAAGGCAGAGTTTCGAAAAGTTNTAGTTAGTTCTTTGCGAAGCGATATATTNGGTGGAATAGGNCTTNTNTTNGCNTTAGTTGGATCAGTGATTTCNNTTCTAAATACTACAGTAGCNAACACATTATTCTTACTAGCGATTACNCCATTATTTACAGCATTNTTAGCCAGACTNTTCTTGCANGAGNNGNTTAAAATCGNATACATGGATAGCTATTNCAGTNGCNATANTNGGTNCCATNNTNATNGTTTTTGATGAAGTCAACTTGCAGANAAGTCTNGCCNGTTTTTTTGCTATAATNTCGGCACTTGGATTTTCTTTTTTTACGATCATGTTAAGGGTAGGGAAGCAGAAAGATCTACTGCCTTCTGTATGGTTCGGATCGGCTTTTACCGTGATAATATCGGCAGTGGTTTGCGGCTTTTATGGTTACAGAATAGTTATTTCATTATGGGATATGGGTGTGTCGGTTGTGTTAGGAATTTTTCAGATCGGGATCGGATTAGTCTTTTACACTATAGGGGCAGTTGTTGTCCCTGCAGCCCAGCTAGGGCTGTTGGTGATGACAGAAGTTGTACTTGGGCCAATTTGGGTTTGGATCTTTCTTGGTGAAGGCTTTAGTACGAACACACTAGTTGGAGGGTTATTGGTACTGAGTGCAGTTACATTCGATGTAGTTTTTAGTATTAGATGGTTAAACCGACTGAAGTAGTAGTAAAGTGTTCGGATAAAGGTTATCAGAACTGATTTTTACTACGTGTAGGGTAAGATAATAATAAATTAATGCAGTTTTAGTCTTATCCACAGTAATAGACTCTAAACAAGACACGACTTCTAGTGAGGCAAAACCTATTTTCCATCCAATACTTGCTTTTTACTTAAAAATTTGTGATGGATTTTCTTAAATCCTTTGGTTTATTTTTTGTTGACTAATGATTCCAAACGATCCACATAGTAAGTGAGCTTCCCTAATTTTTCCGCACAGACTTTTAATTGTTCTTCAGCTTCTGACTTAAAAGATTCTCCTGTAATTAGCCAATGAAGATCCACATTGAATTGTTGACTAATGTTAATTAGTAGATTTATATCAACATCTTGTTTCCCATTTTCAATGCGGGAAATTTTGTCTCTTTCTATTCCTAATTTTTCAGCAAATTCTACTTGACTGAATTTTCTATCCACTAGGTGTCGTTCACGCAACAATTTCAGCCTTTCTCCAATTTTTAAATTATCTGGCATATTCAATATTAGACTTTTATTTTAATTATTATATTAAAATAATGCACATTATATGCAAATAATTCACATAATTGTATAGATTATGATTATCTAAGCCTGTTTGTCTAGATTATTAGCTAGATCAATCTGGGTCTGATCGTTTGGAGAGACAGCAAATAAGTAAAGAGGAAAAAGTGCAAATATGAAGATGATTGATATACGTATCATTGGTTTTCTAATTGGTTAGTTTAGAATGACCCAATACATACCTCGATTCGTGGGATTTTACAATAATGTGGAAATTTACTTGGAGGGTCTGTCTGACTGGTGGACAATCTGAGGAAGCATCTAGTCAGAAATGCGACTAACTACTTTATGTATTGATGGTCAGGCCACAGTGCGCTCCCCCGGTGGCCTATATACAGCACCTACCCGCCCCTTACTCCTCAAGCTCTTCCAGCTCATACATCTCAATCAAGCCGGTGTATAACACT
>NZSI01000063.1 GCA_002696685.1 Chloroflexota bacterium
CTAAATGCTGCTAATTTTCAAAAGGCTCGACTGGATAATGCAGACCTTACAGAAGCGAGCCTGAGGCGCTGCGTGCTCAGGGGGGCCAGCTTGCAGATGGCACGGCTTTGTGGCGCGGTGCTTGTTTCTGTGGATTTTCAGGATGCAGATCTNTTACTGGCCGACCTTACGGGTGCTGACCTGAGAGGAGCGCTATTGCTTGGAGCAAATATGATGTGGGCTGACCTAAGTAAGACTGAGTTTGATGACAACGGGTTTGGTGCATCGAGCCAGTAATATTGGGGCGGGATTTTCCGCATACATCGCAATGAATTCTCACATCTTAGAAGAATGATACTTGAGCACTATTGTTCACGACGATAACAATCATCTATAGTGAACGTTACATTTAGAAATGCGGATTAAAATTCAGCGTTTAAATTGCCTATTCAGTTGGGTAATTAATCTGAGGTGTAATCAAGATGACTTTAACTGATAAAGAATTAGACCTTGCCCCAGCAGTGCGAGACTTTGGTGAGGAGAACGACCTAGATTTGAGCTGGTTGGAGACGCGAGGCGAATGGGGAGTAAAGGCCGAACCTGAAAAAGGTGGGTTAAAGTTGTCAGATATCCAGCTGGGGACCTATGGAGAGCCAGGGGATCACAGCGATAATATGACCGGCAGACCCAGGGGCTCTCTTGCGAGGCCAGACGCTTATCGGATAGGTGGTTATCAGGTCAGGACAAAATCAGATATCTGGCTTACTAATGCGTCGATGTTGTATGAGGAGGCTCTGCAGAGACAATGGAGTTCAGCCACGGATATACCGTGGGATACAATCAAACCTCTGCCTGACGATATAGAGAGGGCCCAGTGTCAATTAGCCACTTTTCTGACGGAAGTTGAATTCGTTGCGGCTGAAGTACCAGGCAGGTGGCTTGCCTCCACAACCCCAGACTACTTTGAGCCGCGGATGTTTCTTGTTTCTCAGGTAATGGATGAGTCGCGACATCTTGATGTTTTCAGAAAACGTGCGTTTGCTAATGGCGGCGGCTTAATGCAACGACCTAATGTAACAACCAGTGGAACTGTGGGGAGTATCGACTTGTCTGCAGATTTCACTGAAATGTCGTCCAGGNTACACATATCGGGAGAAGGAGCTGTTTTAACTATTTTCAGAATGGGGGAGATGATGGCCTATAACGAGGCGGAGAAGCGAATCTACCGCCTGGCGGCGCAAGATGAATCTCGGCATGTGGCATTTGGTGTTATGCACATGAGATACCTTTCAGAGACTGAGCCTGAACGCAAAGAAGAGATACACAGTTATCTCGATGAAGGTGAGGTTGCCTTAGTAGCAGGAAATCAGAATCCTGCATCACGTGATACGGCTCAGAGTGAGGCGCTCGCAATATTACTGGGAGGCGGAGAGAAAAACTTTGATGAAGGGTACAGGAAACTTATGGCAATTCGAAAGCGCCAAGCCAGAGAGTACATCCAGCGGGTGAAATCAGCAGGATTCGGCGAACGTTTTCTGAACGGAAGAGCGAACGCTGAACTTTTGAAATATGCGAGCTGAAATTCTTCAATTGACTGACAATTGCTGTGGTATCTGAAGTTATATGACCATTGATAAATCCGATAGGTCAGAGAAGCTCGNANGAACGCGCCGTAGGGTGGAAAACAGACGAAGAGACGCCATAGCTAAAAGAGTGGCTGAAGATGAAGACTTAGAAATTCCTTCCGCAAGCCTCGAATGGATGAAAAGGACTCTTCAGTGGGGCGTGAAAGCTGATGTAACTGAGAGCGGNCTGAAATTGGACGCCCTNAATATNGGGATTTATGGTGAGATTCCTGACAAATGGGAAGATCAGAGTAGAATGCCCCGCGGCGCTTATCCNATGCCAGGGGTCCCTCCCATAGGTTATGGAATCAGAGAAAAAAGGGACCTGTGGGCGGATAATGCCGCAGACCTATACGAAGAAGCGATACAGAGAAGATGGGCACCCGCTACTGATATCCAGTGGGACTCTATAGAGCCTTTGAATGANGATGTTGAGGCGTCAGTTTGCCAACTATGCACAATGTTATGTCAGCACGCCAATACTGAAATAGAGACCTTAGGNTCATGGCTGCATCAAATGTCTTATGGNTATCANGAAGTTAAGTTGTTCCTTGCTTCCGAAATGTACGACGCGGCNAGGCATTANGAGGTTTTTAGGAAAAGGGCGCTNTCTAATGGAGGTGGATTGGGTATCGAATTGAGGGGTGATGTAAAGCGCATGATCCTAGAGAGTCGCGGGGGATGGAGTGAGACTGCGCTTCTTCTTTATGTACTTAGAGGTATATTCACACTAACGATTTACAGATATGGTGAAATGTTCGCCCACAACACGGCCGAACAAACGATCTTTGCCGGCGCGATACAGGACAAGGCTAGGCATCTGTCGTATGGTTTTGAGCATCTCAGGTATGCTGTGGTTCATCAGGAGGATAAAGCTCTCGTATTCAAGAACCTTTTGGGTATTGGCGAGAGGATATTTCTCCGCGAGATTTCACAACCGGTAGTTCTTGAGCCTCTAGCTGTTATATTTGGTGGTGGTGTTGAAGGAGCCCCCGAGGGCATGAAAACAGTCCACGAAATGATGAGAAAATTTGTTCAACACTACCTGTCGGCTCTTAGTTGGATAGGAATCGACCGGTCTGACTCGCTTTCTTCTGGTCTGTCTGCATNTATTTCNGAAAAGTGAAGTTAACTGTGCCTTTATTNCCCTCCACAGAATGGTTTNAAGCGGTCATGGATGTGTTCAATTCTGATGAGCTGAAAACCACAGCAGGTGGGGGAACTTGCGATGCCNTAGTTGGGATTATTAGCGGANAGAGTTTGTTTCAATTAAAATTTGAAGATATCGAATGTGTGTCAGTTGATGTACTAGAAGATGAAGATCAATTAGGTATGACAGATTTCTATATCGAATTGCATCCGGACGATTGGAAAGATATGTTGGAGAACATAAAAGAAAACGGNGCGGCAACACNAGAATATACNCTGAACACGGTAGATTTAGAGACTCCTGAGGGTATTGCGCGGTCATGGGTTGAAGATCAGTATCGCCAAGATCTGTTTTTTAGATACAATCAAACGTTTCAGTATTTTTTTGATGCCTCATCCAAAGTGATGACAAGTTTTANAGAAGAATGAACGCGGANATTTTCCCTAATGTGGAATGGTTTCAACAGGCTAGTGTAGTTGCGAACGAATCGGATGACTTTCGTTCTTTAGGAACTATCGATTGCAGAATGGGATTTAGATCAGGCGATAACNTCGTGGCTCTCACGTTCGAGTCTTTTTCCTGCACTGAGGTGAGTGTATGGGAGGTTGACAGGCTTAGAGANCTAGATTTCTGGATAGAAATGGGACCNGNNAGATGGNAAGAATTCCTGGCAGAAATGCGCGAGAACACAGAGGTAATGCATGGCCATACACTGAATTCAGTGGATTTATCGAGTGAGGCCGGGATAATTCGATATCAAGACGAAGTCGGGAGGATGAAGTTTTTTCAATATATCAATTCCATCGAAAAGTTCTTGGAGTTATCTCTCTTATCGAATTCTAAAAATAAGGTCAACCCATCCGGTAAGTGAGAAGAATATGCCGTTGTATGAATTCGTCTGCGATATATGCTTAAATAAGACNGAAAAGCTTTGGCGTAACTTTACGCCTCCAAGGTCAATCACTTGCCTGTCGTGNGGTAGTAATAACACTAGAAGAATAGTTTCGAGGGTAGCTTTCANAAGAGATCTATNATCACAGTTGGATTCTCTCGATCCAAAGTATGACAAGATGGTGGATAATGCCTCAGCCGGTACTCAGGACGCTGATCCTTATCGATTCCTTGATAGTTTCACGCCTCTTAGTGCTGCAGAGGAGTAATCTCGCCGTGATCCAGCTTGCGCAATTGGATTCCTTCAAGTAAATAGATTTTGTCATGTGTGAACGGCTGAACTGAGGAGTAAAAAACGATAANTATGAGGACAGGTAGACCGCTTAATAAAACTGCACTTAACAGTTGCCATATTGATTCGGGTGCTAGATTGGTNCCGTTTGCGGGCTGGGAGATGCCAATTCAATACAGCGGTATATTTGACGAGGTCAAAGCAGTAAGGTCTTCCGCTGGAATTTTTGACGTCTCACATATGGGACGTCTTGAGATCTCGGGTCCAGGTTCTGAATCGACTCTGAACCGGGTTCTTAGTGTAAATGTATCCGCATTGTTGTCNGGAAGGGCGAAGTACAACGTCGTATGCAACGAAAATGGTGGAATAATNGATGACTGTATCGTTTACCGTCGTGATGAGACGAGCTTTTTGCTGATTCCCAATGCATCTAATTGTGCTTCGGTTGCTGCATGGCTTAGGGAGAACTCAGGACAGCGAACTATCGACATCATTGACACCACAGAAGATACGATAATGATTGCACTTCAGGGACCAAATTCTCAAACAATACTCACGGATCACACTGATATTGACCTAGACTCGATTCGCCCATTCAGGGCTGTTACAGGTGTTGNTTTTGGGGCAAAGGCTTTTATTGCAAGAACTGGGTACACAGGAGAGGATGGGTTTGAGATAATTCTCTCTGCAAAAGAAGGCCCCAACGCCTGGAGACATCTGGAAACTTCGGGCGCAATTCCCTGCGGACTTGGTGCAAGGGATGTCCTCCGCCTTGAAGCCGGACTTTTACTGCATGGCAATGACATGGACCAAACTGTGAATCCTTACGAAGCGGGACTTCAAACATTNGTGGAATCNGACAGGGAAGGATATATAGCACGAGATGCTCTTATANCTATTNAAAAGGNTGGNCCTTCTAGGAGACTCATAGGTTTTGNTATAGAGGGCAAGAAAATAGCNAGNGNAGGTTGTCCAATCATGGATGACGGTGAAGAGATTGGGAATGTTACTAGCGGAGTTCCATCCCCAACTCTTGGAGTAAATATCGGAATGGGGTTTATAAAACCGGATAGAGCAGAACCTGGAACGTTTATAGACATTAATATTAGGGGCGAGGAAGTGGCAGCCAAGGTTACCAGGNTACCTTTTTATCGGCGGAGTAAAAAATCATAACGGGAGAGATTGAAATGGACTCTCTAGAATTGAAATTCACAGAAGAGCACGAATGGATACTTGTTGACGATGCTGGCGCAGGGCTTGTTGGTATTTCACAGCATGCCGCTGATAGCCTTGGCGATGTAGTCTTCGTAGATCTACCGCAAGTAGGGGATAACGTTGAACAGTTCGGCAAACTTGGGGAAATAGAGTCGGTTAAGGCCTTTTCGGAACTATTTTCACCGGTGAGTGGCGCAGTAGTCGAAGTTAATGAGTCACTGACCGATGCACCCGACCTAATTAACGAAAATCCGTACGAAAGCGGATGGATGGTAAAAATCCAACTCTCTGACTTGTCAGAAATAGATAAATTGATGTCGGCTTCAGAGTATGAAACCTTTGTTTCTGAGTCGGAGGCTCACTGATGGCATCCCCTTTTACTCCGAATACCGATCATCAAAGACGACTAATGCTAAGCGCAATTGGCGCTGAGTCATTAGAAGATCTGTTTAAAGATATTCCTGCGTCTCATCGCAACCCAAGACTTGATCTGCCCTCCGCCATGTCGGAGCCCGATCTAAATTTACACGCCTCCAAATTAGCGGCCGTCAACGCTGATGCCGGGCACTACTCTTCGTTTATAGGCGCTGGGTCCTACTGGCACCACATACCGGCCATAGTCAATAGTATTACAAGCAGGGGGGAGTTTATGACAGCTTATACCCCCTATCAGCCAGAGGTTGCTCAGGGGACACTTCAAGCAGCATATGAGTTTCAATCGATGGTGTGTCAGCTCACCGGTATGGATGTCGCCAACGCCGGTATGTATGACGGTTCTACGTCAATTGCAGAAGCTGCTTTAATGGCGTGCCGAGTCACCCGGAGGGACCGGGTTGCCATACTCAACTCAGTATCTCCGCTTTATCGTGATGTTCTTGATACTTATGTGCAGGCTCCCGGACTTCTAGTGGACGAAATAACCTCTTCAAACCTGTCACTTTCTGAAGACACAGCCTGCCTTATTGTCCAACAACCCAATTTCTTTGGCTATATGGAGGATCTTCAGTCGTTTTCGGAAATTGCTCATGAGGCGGGCGCCCTCCTGGTAGTTTCGGTTGACCCTATGTCCCTCGGCATGTTTAAGCCTCCTGCTGATTACGGGGCAGACATAGTGGTTGCGGAAGGTCAATCTATGGGTATACCTATGAGTTATGGGGGACCCTATGTAGGCATATTCGCCTGTAGGCAAGAATATGTCCGGCAGATGCCAGGGCGAATTGTCGGGAAGACCTTAGACACTCGGGGTAAAGAAGCCTATGTTCTGACGCTACAGGCCAGAGAACAGCATATCCGAAGAGAGAGGGCTACTTCTAATATTTGCACATCCGTGGCACTCATTTCTCTTATGTTCACAGTATACATAGCAGCTATGGGCAAGCAGGGAATCAAAAAAGTTTCAGAACTCTGCTATCACAAATCTCACTACGCGGCCTCCCTTATAAACAATATTCCCGGGTACTCACTCCTTTCTTTTGGAACAGGAACCTTTTTCAGAGAATTTGTAGTGCAATGCCCCCGTCCTCCATCTGAAATCAATGAGTTCTTGCTCAAAAGGAAGATTATTGGAGGTTTGGATATTAGTGTACAGGTAGAAAGAGGCCTTTTGGTTTGCGTTACGGAAATGAACACAAAAGATGATATCGATGCGCTCGCCAAAGCCCTGAGTGATGTTGGAGGACGATAATGACCTCGCCTCTGTTCGAAAAGCTGGAAAACCAAAGCCGTAAACTTCTGATGGATCGAAGCGTTTCAGGAAGAAATGGCGCCACCCTACCGGACCTGGATGTTCCCGAAGCGGAACTACCACCGCAAGAAATGATCCGTAAGGAACTAATTTTGCCTGAGGTTAGCGAAGGGGAAATTGTCCGTTACTTCTCTCAGATCAGCCAGAATAATTTTTCGATTGATCATAATTTCTACCCCCTCGGTTCGTGCACCATGAAATATAACCCGAAGCTGAATGATAGTGTTGCAGCCATGCCTGGTTTCGCCAGCATTCATCCGCTTCAAGATGACTCCACAGTTCAGGGAGCATTAAAAATAATTTGGGAAGTGCAGCAGTATCTCAATGAAATCAATGGAATGGCGGGAACATGCCTCTCACCAATGGCGGGTGCAGATGGAGAACTTGCCGGGATGTTGATGGCGCGCGCTTACCATTTAGAACGGGGAGATGCTAAAAGGAAGGTTGTATTGATACCGGATAGTGCCCATGGCACGAACCCGGCCTCAGCTGTCATGGCTGGCTTTGATGTAAAGACGTTGCCCTCCGATGCGAACGGTAACACCGACTTAGATGCTCTCAGGCAATCTATTGGAGATGACCTGGCTGGTCTTATGATTACCCTGCCTAGCACACTAGGATTATTCGATACCAACATCCTTGAAGTAACCCAGATAGTACGCGATGCTGGAGGGATAGTTTATGGCGACGGGGCTAACCTGAACGCTCTTTTGGGTAGGGTAAAGCTCGGGGAATTAGGATTCGACGTTATTCATTCTAATTTGCACAAGACCTTCTCAACGCCACATGGTGGTGGCGGGCCAGGAGCAGGCCCAGTTATAGCGGGACCGAGGCTGTCCGACTACCTGCCGACACCTGTAGTAGTTCGTCACCTTGATGGTGGAAGCGAGATATTCTCTCGGGCTGCGCCTCCAAAATCTATAGGAAGGATGGGAGCATTCCAAGGAAACTTCGGAGTTCTTGTGCGGGCATTCGCATATATTAGAACCCTTGGTAAAGAAGGCATACGCTCCATCAGTGACGACGCGGTTATTAACGCTAACTATATCCTTGCAAACCTCAAAGGGTACTATGATCTTCCTTTT